>JAKPKU010000026.1 GCA_029553545.1 Candidatus Cloacimonadota bacterium | reverse complement strand
TAATTTATTAATTCGTGACCAATCTAATAATTTTAAAACTTTTATTACTGGTTCATCTGAGAATTTCTCAACAATACTGTCTATTTCTGAATCGATAAAGCTACCTGACATTGAACACCTCTTTTATTCTTTAATTAATGCTATTATATGATACCATATAATATTACCATGTTGTATTTTAACTATAATTTTTGTTTGCTTTCTAATTCAAAGCTCTCAAATCCACACATTTTGAATTTGAGCCTTATTTAAAATCAAATATCTTAGGGCACGAAGTATTTTTCGTGCCCTTTTAGATACCTTCATGTTAAAAGTCATATAAGCTTTTATTGATTATGATGCTACTTTAACAAGAGCATCTTTTTGTTGATACTTTTTGTATTTGTTTCGACTCGATAAAAGTAAACGCCTGATGCAGCCTTTTTATTATAATGGTCTCTGCCATCCCAAACAATTTTGTGATGTCCAGCCTTTACATTTTCAGATAGCAGGTTTTTTACTTTTTGTCCTTTGATATTGTATATGCTAATATTGACATGGCTGTCTTTTGGCAAGGCATACTTTATCGTTGTTGAAGGATTAAATGGGTTTGGATAATTACTTGTCATTAATTTTGCAGGGTTTGGTTCTGGAAACTCATTTGTTGACAAATTTCTGATACCTTTCATAATCTGTTTTCGTTTTTCTTCAAAATCAGAAAATGATTTTGGTAAATTATCTTTGCCTGAATATTTACTTAATACTCTGCCTTTTTTAGCATCATCCATAAACAATGAGAGATAGTATATATCGTGTACAGCCAGACAAGAGTCCACATACGAAGGTTGATTTTCAAGATAATTGATGTACCAGGTAATTGCGGTGTCATAATTCCCCATGCGGACATCACAATAATTGGCAAGATATTGAGCTAATTTCTGTTTGTTCTGATTGATATAAAGATTTGGCTCTGTTAAATAGTAATTTTTCAATGAGTTGAAATCGAGTAATTTACTGTTATCATTTCCATATAGTGTTAACAGTAATTTTGCAGAATATTCTGCATACACGCCTTCAGGGTATTGGCTGATAATCTGTTTAAGTAAACTGATGGCTTCATCAATCAGACCTAATTCTATATTAGCCTTTGCTGTATGGTACATTTGTTCATCCACCTCAACCTGAAAATCATTTAGTAAGCCGGGTGTCCATGATGGATTTGTTTTAAAACCGCTGTATGAGGGATAGAAATCATAACTGCTAAACTGTTCTGTATTCCAATAGTTATTTCGAAGATCAATCGCATCATAATCTGATTTATAGTCAAAGCAGGATATTACAGGTCGATTCAGATTTGCAAAATAATCATCATAGAAAATACTGGTTTCAACTTTTTCAGGCTTACTGTCATAAGAGAATGCCATCTCTTCAAAATAATTGTTAAATATTTTTTGATAAGGGGTTCTTTGATTTCCTTCCATTAAGAACATCGACTTTCTAATCGCCATTAAACCTACCCGATTTAATGAAATTTGGTTTGAACCCGTAATATCTGCGTAACTGTGATATAGTTCAATTCCATAATTATCGTCCGATTCAAAAGCATTGTTCTCTATTGTATTATTCATAATTGATTTTTTCTTCTCAAAACCGCTTTCCAGAATACTGATGGATGATCTGACATTTGAAAAGGTATTATCATAAATCTCATAATTATTATAAGACCTGACTTTTAGTGCTGTATCATTCTTGATGTTGCTAAATCTATTATTATAAATTTTAGCCATTTTGCTGTCTGAAGATACATTTTGACAGGTAACTGAAGTACTATCAAGTAATGAACTGCTTAATTCAAAATCTGAATTCAGGATATTTAATCTTGAGTTTCTGAAGCTTGAGTTAGATATACTTAGAATGTCATTCTCTTTACTTGTAAAAATATTCAGATGGCTAATATCAACACCATTCAACTGGTTTAAAGAAGTGTTATCATAGACAATACCAGTAAGATTATCAATTGCATCCGATACAAACCTGACACTGTCACATATAGCCAGATTCCCTTTTACAAATATCTGGGTATTAGGTTCAAAGTTAATCTGAGTGTTTGGTTCAATGGTAAGTGTTACATTATCAGCAATTTCATAATTCACATCTATAGTTTTTTGCCCATTCCAGTTGGTGTCGCTATCAATGATCTGCGTTTGACCGGCTGATGAATTAATAACTTGAAAATAGAATTTCTTAGTAACCTCATTACCTGAATGATTGTAATTTCCAGGGATGATATCACTTACTTTAACCTGTAAACAATACTGACCATTAGGCAATTCTGAAGGTTTGATAAAATCATTTGGTGAATCTACTCTGAAATTGGTAAGAATATATTCATTTCTATAATTAGACGAAAAAAGTTTTTTCCCTGCAAAAGTACTTACATTAGATAATATGTTATTTATGTATTGTCCTCTTATTATTGATTTAAAAGAACCACTTTGTTTCTTACATATATCCCAGTAAAAGGAATATATACCAACTCCATTATCTGTATGATTCCCATTGTTGACTTTATCGTATGCTCTGACAGTAAATTCAAGTTTATTTTTAAAATAAGAGTTATCTCTTAGATCAAGAATTGATGGGGTAGTTTCTGAATTGCTAAGATCTAAATGGTTAGCTTGAGTATTTCTTTCAACTGTATCATCTAAATATATTCTTGCATTAAGTACAGTGGGAACAATGGTGTCTTTGAAATAACTTAATCCTGAACTTGTATCTTTTGAAAAACCCCTAAAAAATGGATTTCTGTACTTCGTATCATTCCTGTCTTCAAAATGAAGGTGAGAGAAATAGGGTGAATTGCTATAATAACCGGTACTGCCAACTGGTACTCCTGAATTTCGATGTCTTTTATTATTATGATTGTACCAATCTTCATTTAACATCTTAACATGATGATAGACAAATTGTATTTTTTCTGCATCATAACTGTATAAATTAATATATGACTTATTAATTTGGTAATATAATGGATACCCATTATTCTGTTCTATTGAATAGTTTATATAGCTTCTGGAGACCAGATGCATATATCTGTTTGTGTCTGATACACCGCTTAATCCTGAAAAATCAACTCCGGCATGAAGTCTTCTAACGTCTGATGTATTTCCTCTATATTCACCAAATGTACTGGCTAATTTATATTTGTTGTTTGTTAAACTTAACTCCTGCTTTGGCATAGGCAGCATATAGTCAGAGAGTCTGACAGGTTCAAGCCAATAAATCTGCACAGGATTTAAAATAGTTACTTTGTAAGGGATATTATTATTATCAGTTAAATAGATATGAAAATCAAGCCAGTCAGCTATATCAAATTGAAGTGGGGTGTCTAAACCATTTTTTTTATATTTTTCATTCATAAAAAGACTTAAGTAGATATTGATAGACTCACCAGGGGCGAGATAGTTAACACTTGAAGGATTTATATTAATATATTTGCTATTTGAATCCAATATATGCTCATCATTAGAAAAATACTTAAATAGCTTTGTTTGTGCATGAATATTAATATTTCGTAGAGGAGTCTCACCATTATTTGTTAATTTAAACTCAAATTGATATGGTTCATTTCTTTGTGAAATATAGATTGTAGATTTATCATTTTCATCAGTATATAAGTTTTTTAATTCTTTACTTTTTATATCTTTTTTAAGTTTATTTTTATCAAAGCCAATTGATTTAAGATTAGCGGGCTCTAGTGGTGACGGATAGAATATTGTTTTTTGGGCATAATGATTGTTTGGCATAAAATTACCAATTATTTGATTGATTACAGGCGAAAAACCTAGATAGTTTACATAAAATGGTCTAATGTCTATTTTTATTGTACCTGAAGTATTTCTAACAGGGGGATATTCATTATCTGCCCTGACATAAAATTCTATTATGACAGAATCCCATGGATCAAAATCTTCAATAAATAATCCATTGTCAGATAAATTTGTCTTCGTTTGAGAATCCTTTTTATGCTTTATGACAGTAATTTTAGGAGTACCTGTTACATGTCCTTTACTGTTGCCATCGTCCCCTCCTTCATATCCATCGGGCCAAAATCCGTGTTCTAAAGCAACACAAGATTGCCATAAAGGACCATAATTCGTAACGGTATATCTAATGGTTTCCACTTCACCGAGTACAAAGCGACCAGGTGCAAACTCAACATTTTCAATCATTACATCAGAGTAAATAGGAGCATCTGTCTCATTGATATATTCCCAGGATACGCTGTTCGTTGAATTAAAATAATAGGAGTTGCCAATCTGAGGATATGATGCCCCCCCAATTTATGATTGAACCATTTTCATCAACAATCATCGTAACCTGAATCAAAAAGGCTCTGCTGATTGAGCTTATATCGTAAGTATCAGTACGTGCTTCCTGATCCCACTCATAGACATAAGACATCGAATAATAAGGATCTGTCATATCACCGAATATAAAGACATGGCGATTCCTTTCTAATGATCCTCCTTCATTATTTTTTTCCTGCCCTCTCCCATCATGTCTGCTGATAAACTTAATGGTATCGCATTTTAAGTCATGTTTGAATGAGATATGCCCGTCAAAAGCAAGCACCTTAATCTGATGTTCAAAACTACCATTTTTATGGTCAAGTCTTAACTTCTCCCGACTCACTCCAGTTGGTAATTCCCCAATATAATCAGCCCCTTTTGAACTGATTTTTAATTCTTTAAGCATATTCTGAGTATTTTCTGTATTTCTTTGTCTGACATCAGTTGCAGATAAAATATTCAAGAACACACAGGTAATTATGAGTACAATCCATTTAGTCTTCAAAATTGACCTCCACTACGCTCTCATACAGATCATCGGTAGTAATTATCAAATGATTCGTTCCTTCCTGAAATCTGACTTTAATATTGTAAAATGCAACTCTGTTCCCTGTCCTTTCATCAATAACTATTTGCATATTGTAGGGTAACCCAGGGATGTCATAAACAAAGGTATTATATGTTTGTAATACCTGATGTGTGTTCGCATCCATTTTAAAAACAGTAATTAGACCTCTCTCCCTGTCAGGAATTGCACATTGTTTTTTATCTGAAGATGCTGCAAAGTAATGATAACGTGAGGTAATACCCTTATATACTAATTCAGGATTATCCACTGTATAGATATTGTGAATTTTCAAATTTGGGTCATAATAATGCAAATATTTACTATCTTTTGAGAAACCAATATCGTGTATTGTTATACTCTCAGGAAATGTGTACAATAAATCACCGAATACTGTTATTAAATGATGAAAATATAAAAACACATCAGCATCAGTATAATAATTTATATAATCTCCTGTCCGAACTTTTTGTTTTTGTGCATTAAAAACACAGCTACTGACCATGAAGTTGTTAATCTTTATGTCTTTTACGACTGCTTTACCATCATCAGACATGAGCAAAATACCACTGTTTAGTTCAGCACCTGAATAATCTTCAGGATAAAGATACTCGTATGGAATCGCCCACATTTTTGATTTGGACAGAAAACAAGGATCT
>JAKPKU010000025.1 GCA_029553545.1 Candidatus Cloacimonadota bacterium | reverse complement strand
TATTTGTAAAAGGATGAGATGAAAACTTTTTATTAGATTTATTCTAAAATAAAGAGATTAATAATTTATGGCAATCGAGATAAATCAAAAACACCAAAAAGAAATCATTGCCCTCAATACATTTGAGGCCGTTCGTCTTCGACCGACCATGTATCTTGGCCAGGTGATGCCTTTCGATGATAAGATTCCTGTAATAAGGGAAGGTAAAATTGTTCAAGCAGATAAATCTTGGTCCCCGGGATTTATGCACCTTATTGTTGAAATCCTTGAAAATGCTATTGATGAGGCAAAAAGGATGAAGGGAAAAATGAAAGGTATTGAAGTAATTGTTAACCTAGATACAAACCAGGTAACTATTACTGATGAAGGAGATGGATTTCATAAAGCAAATTCCAAGCACCCTAAAACTAAAAAGAATGTGGTTCGTACTGCATTCGAAGAGCTTCATGCTGGAAGTAACTTTGCAGATACATCAACAAATATTCTTGGAACACATGGGGTGGGGGCTTCTATTGTAAATATTCTTTCCAAATATTTTAGTGTAACTACTGTTAATTCAACAAGCTACGTTCATTATGCTTGGAATGATTTCAAAGTTATTGAAGAGGACAAAAGAGGGAAAACCCCTAAAGATAAAAAAGGAACCAGCATATCTTTTATCCCATCACCTGAAGTATTTCCGGGGTTCAAATGGGACGAAGAATTAATCGGAACCTATCTCTCTTTTAAGCAATTTCTACTGGATCTTGATCCTGCTCTGAAGGGTCTTAAGCTAAGTGCTAAATACCTTAGAGGCACTCAGTCTTTTGACATAGGCTTAACTAAGACCTTTATTCCAGAGCAACATATTACTGTAAAAAATAAGCTTGGATACGTGTTGCTATGGCCTTCTTATGAAGGTTCCTGCTCCCTATCTTTTGTTAATGGATCTCAGTGTACAGGTATACATCAGAAAATCGTGCAAGATTGGGCTAATGAATTATTAGAGTATAACTTAGCTCACCATTTTTACGAAACCATGATTATTCTGGATGTGCCTTCAACTCTCATGAGATTTGCTGATCAAAATAAAACAAAATATGCTGTAGCTCGATTTGAGATTGAAGAATTGATGAGCGAAAATTTCAAATCTAAATTTATCCGGGAATTTAAGGGATCTGATATTGCTAAACAAATTGAGGAAAAAGTTGAAGAACGTCTTTACGCGGATAATATTAATAAGATCAAACAAGCTCAGAGAAAAAGTAAAAGAAAAATTAGCGATAAGTATTCTCCTTCGTCAAGAAAAAAAGAAGTTCTTTACATAACCGAAGGGCTTTCCGCTGCTGGTTCTGTTCGCCAAGCGAGAGATTCGGAAACCGAAGGAGTTTATGCACTTA
>JAKPKU010000003.1 GCA_029553545.1 Candidatus Cloacimonadota bacterium | reverse complement strand
CGATCGGCATGCCATCTTCCTCGATAAATGCTACAATGTTCCCTTCAGACTGACTATTGGGTTCAATAATGATTTCCCTATCCTTATTAAATACACCATTTCAGCCTATTTTTTCAGAGCGCGTAGCACCTGGCTAACATACGCTTCACCTGCAACCCAAGCCTGGCGCGCAATCTGCCATAAGGATACAAACCAGCAGATTGCGTGACAGGCCGGGTTGTCATGGTGGAAGCGATTGTTATGCGATTCTTCTTCTTTCTAGCCTTTTGCGTTTTCAATAAAGTCTTGTATTCTTCTATTTCGTTTATTAACGAAAAGAATTTCATTATCAATAAACTGCAAATACGTATCAACAGTATTTGGTAATGGATCATCTACAAATGGCATGATATCTGTCCATAAAATTACTTTAGAATAATCTTCAACAACACAATCTTGAAGGAAGAAAAAATCAATATATCCTTTAAAATCATTAAAGAGCGAAAAAAACGTTCGATCAATTTCAAGGACTTCAGATAACGGACTAATTTCGTTAATATAAAATCGCCTAATGCATTCTAGTGTTAAGTCCCATCTATCGCGTATTTTAGATTCACAACCACGGCTTTGGTTGACACTGTTAATTCGTTTTGGAAATATAATATTACCGCCAATAGTATAAGTCTTCCTAATATAATCTTCCATATATTGTTCATAATTAGTTAATCGTTCTCTAATCCTTTTTATCATTTCCACATAATCATAGTATCGAAAGCTCGCGGTTATGGAATCACTTCCGAATCGGAAATCATTCCATGTTAAATAATACGATCCAAGGCCGCTTTTGAGATCCATTTTTTGGCCATTGGGTAGCTCTCTAGAATACAGTAACTTTTGATAACTCTGTAATGTTTTACTTTCAGAGTCGGGATCGGAATTTCCAGCACCCAAACCGTTTTTGTTAGTCCAAAAATTCTCCCAATAATTCGGACTATCATTCGTAAAATCAAAGGTCGTATCGATATCTATTATGGAAGTAATCATGACTCTTTCTCCTGAACCAGTTGCGAAGCAACTGTGCGCATAACATTTGCTTAACCTGCGAGGCGTCATTGGCGCACTTTTTGCTCCTTATGCAAAAAGTGTGACAATAGCCGAGTCAGGTTGAAGCAGTTGTTAGATTTCCCCCGTTTTGTTTTGATTGATACATAGCTTCGTCAGCCTTTCTCAATACCGCCTCTATTGAACTATTTTGCTCACTTATACTACACAAACCAATGCTCAAGGAAGGCTTCCAATATTCTTCAAAAAAAGTATTTGATGTTTCCTTTAATTGTTTTATTAGTTTATTAGCTGCTAAGATACCATTATCAAGATTAATCTCAGGACATATCACAACAAACTCATCACCCCCTAATCGAGATACAATATCACTTTTTCGAAGGTTTTTTTGTAAGAACTCGGCTATCCATTTCAACAAACGGTCTCCAACATCATGCCCTTTTATATCATTTACACTTTTAAATTTATCAACATCTATAAACATTACTACACAATTTGATTTATACCTTTTATAAGTACTAATTGTTTGCTCAAGGATTATTTCTACATATCGCCGATTTGGTAGTCCAGTAAGTGTGTCGGTCAATGAAATTGCTTCAAGCCTTTTATTTGCTTCTTCAAGCTCTGCTGTTCTTTGTTTAACTTTAGTTTCAAGATTAGTATTAGCTAATTCAAGCTGTTGATTTTTTTCAAGTACAATGTAATACAATGTTTTTAACGCTTTTACTAATGGCTGTGTTGAGTTATCGTTCTTATAGCGTTCGGTTTCAAACGCTTCTGCAGGGCTAATTCCAGAGTTTATCATTTCAATTTGCTTAAAAAGATACTTATCTGTGCTTAAGATATGATAAGCAAGCCATTGAATAAAATAATCAAGGGACTCATTAATTTTTAATGCAGAAGAGTTATTAATATTTTCAAATGTTGACTTAAACCACTCAATAAACTCTTGATGCAATTTTTTATGTTCAATTGAATGTTTTTCAAATACATGATTATCGTCCATAATTTTTTCTTCAGTTTTGAAATGCGTTTCTGTATATTTCAATATTTTATGTTTCATTGTTGCAATTATTTCTTGCGAGTACATTTTATCATTTATGGTATATGATATAGCTTCATTTATTGTTTCAATTAGTTGAAAGTGTTGTGAGTCAATTATTTCATTATTTGTAAGAAAACTTTTGTCCCAAATAAATATTTCTTTCATTGAAATCTCCTTGTTCTGCGCCGTAGGCGTCAATCTAACATACGCTTGACCTTTAAATCCGCGCCTGAGCTACTGCGAAGGCTTGGCGCGGTTTGTGCATTGTTGTTCTGCACAAACCATGACAAAGGATTTATAAGGTTGAAGCTTTTGTTAGCCGATTTCTACAAATAAAATTATACACTATCTCATTTATCAATATACACTTATTAAGCACTAACAATAGTGTTTTCTATTGTCTTAACAAATATCTCAATTCTCTTTTCCAATGTTTCTGTCACTTTATCTTTATCAAAATCATCTATATCAATATGATCTTCTATAATCGAGTCATAGCCTTTTATTGTTTCTGGAATAAAGTATCCTTCTATTTTCTTCTCCTTAACCCAATCCAAATTCTTCTTCTGTATTTCCTTATTATACCCCGACAGCCATATCTCAAACCTAAATGCTTCATAATTAAATACAATAGCTATCTTTAGCCCTTTGCCCACAAATGATGAGGGGATGAAAGCAAAATAGGACATATCCATATATCCATGATAGAAAGTACCAGGGAAACTATAGTCTTTATGATTCTTCTTCAGATAAGACTGAAAGGAAAGCATATACTCAAGAATTGCCCTATAGCCTTTTTGAATCTTTCCTTTACCTATTTGTATACGCAGCTCATTAATGCAATCGTTTATGTCTTCCATTGCTATGTCCTACCGATAGCACCTTATAAACAACCAAGTAAGGCTTAACTTACACTATCTCCAGTTTCGCGCGCGCGTCAGCGCGTCCAGCTAACATATTCTACCTCAGAAAACCCCATAAGTGAACAATCATAAAATTCAGAAAGAATAAAAGCGCAATAAGCTTCGCGCAAGAATTGTTAGGCAGTTTTGAAGCGCGAATAAGTTTCTCTGCGTCATATTTGATAGAAGCGTGACAACTAGCAGAGCAGCGCTTCTCTTGCCCCTAACTGCCAGAACTAGGCCAATTCCTGAACAGCAGCTCCTAGACAAGCCCGAAGTACCGTTCGAAGAATGCCATGAGCTTAGCAATGACGCCTTGTTTCTTGGCCTCGCGCCCTCCGCCAAACCTTGACAGGGGT
>JAKPKU010000259.1 GCA_029553545.1 Candidatus Cloacimonadota bacterium | reverse complement strand
TCGTCTATTTTTTCAATCCATTTATCTGTAATTTTTTGAACTTCATCAAGCAATCTTTTTTCTTCGTCTTCAGTTATTTCGCTATTTTTCTTATCTTTTTTAATCACTTCATTATAGTCGCGACGAATATTTCTGCAAGCTACTTTCGCTTCTTCTGCTTGTTTTTTTACTGTTTTGACGATATCTTTTCTTTTATCTTCAGTCAATTGTGGAAAAGGCAGACGAATGATATTGCCATCACTCTCTGGTGTAATGCCTAAATTTGCGGCAAGAATAGCTTTTTCTATTTCTGAAAGCGTTGTTTTGTCCCATGGTTGAAAAATGATCATTCTTGGTTCGGGTATATTTATATTTCCCAATTGCTTAACAGGGGTAAGTGTACCATAATAATTGACTTTAATATCGTCAAGAACTGATGCGCTTGCTCTTCCTGTACGTGTTTTTATATATTGATTACCAAGTGACTCAAGAGTCTTTTTCATTTTTTCTTCAGCTTGCTTTAATAAATCTTCCATCTTTATCTCCTTAGCTATGCACATAAGTGCCAAAATCTTTGTTTGTAAGGCATTCACGAATACTACCTTGAATACCAATATTAAACACTTTAATTGGAACATTATAATCTCTTGCCAATGAAAATGCTGTCATATCCATAACATTAAGTTGTCTACTAATGGCTTCATGATAGGTTAAATCAGCTATAAATTGAGCATTGGGGTCTTTATGTGGGTCAGAGGTATAAACACCGTCAACCTTTGTTCCCTTAAGGACTATATCACATTCAAGTTCAACTGCTCTCAATATTGCAGCAGTATCTGTTGTAAAGAAGGGGTTACCTGTACCACCAGCAAAAAAGCATATTTTCCCTTTTTTCATATCATCAGAAGCACATTGATAAGTATAATATTTTGCAACTTTAGCGCATTCAAATGCCGAAAAAATTTCAACAGCATAGTTTTTTGCTTGTAAAGAGTTTGCCATGATTACTGCATTTTGTAAAGTAGCTAACATGCCTACATTATCTGCTGCAGCACGATGTACATCTGGGTGCTCTGACCCGCGAAAATAGTTACCACCACCAATCACGATTCCAATGCTATAACCAAGTTTTCGAACTTCAATTATCTCGTTACAAATATCTTCTAATGCCTGGTTGTCAACACCAAAACCACGTTTACCAGCAAGATATTCGCCACTTAGTTTTAGAATTACTCTGTGTACCTTTTCTGGCTTAAATTCTGACATAACTATTCACCAAGTGCATATCTAACAAAACGAGCTACTTGGATGTTTTCGCCTGTTTTGGTTATTGCTTCATTAATAATATCTTGCACTGTTTTTGAGTCATCTTTGATAAATTCTTGTGACAAGAGACAGTTTTCCTTAAAGAATTTTTGGATTTGACCTTCAACTATTCTGTCAATAAACTTTGCATCTTTTCCATCATTGAGAGCTTTATTACGATAGACATCTTTTTCTTCTTCGACAACTTTTTGATCCAAATCTTCTGATTTAACAGCTAATGGATTTGTAGCAACAATTTGCATGCAGAGATCTTTACAGAGGTTTTCAAAGTCAGCTGTTCTTGCCACAAAGTCTGTTTCGCAATTTATTTCAACGATGCATCCAATGCGGTTATTTGAGTGAATATATGAATAAATCATACCTTCTTTAGTTGCTCTTTCAGATTTAGAAGCAGCTTTTGCGATGCCTCTTTCTCTTAGCATTTTCACAGCATCTTCCAAGTTGCCTTTTGTTTCGACTAAAGCTTTTTTACATTCCATCATTCCTGCGCCAGTTTTGTCGCGTAATTCTTTTACTAATGATGCAGTAATTTCCATTATATTTCTCCTTGATTTAAAATTTATTTTACAAAAAAGAGAGACTTTCGTCTCTCTTTTAAAACGATATATTATTTAGAAGAATCTTCTGATTCTTCAGTTTTTTCTAATTCATTAATTATATCCATCAGATTATCTACTAATTCTGAGTCGTCATCATTTTCTGAGGTAGTTTGAACGGTAGAACCACCTTCAGCTGCGATTTGACGTCCTTCAGTAACAGCTTTTGCGAGAGTGGATGCAATAAGCTCAACAGCACGAATTGCATCATCATTTGATGGAATAACATAATCTACAACATCTGGATCACTATTTGTATCGACCATTCCAATTATTGGAATACCAAGTTTACGAGCTTCATGAACGGCGATTGCTTCCTTGGTTGTGTCAACGACAAATACCGCACCAGGTTTACGATCAAGTTTACGAATACCATTAAG
Organism: Candidatus Cloacimonadota bacterium; assembly: GCA_029553545.1. Taxonomy (GTDB): domain Bacteria; phylum Cloacimonadota; class Cloacimonadia; order Cloacimonadales; family WRIO01; genus JAGOCT01. Next base: position 11,059 of record JAKPKU010000259.1, on the reverse strand, counting down.
AGCTTTGGATATTTTTTCATGTTCGCGTCTCATTTTAATTTGCTCTAATTTGGTATAATTGCTAAAGCTATCTTCATTACTCATCAATTCTTCGATAAATTCCATCTTCTCAACAGATTTGCGAATTGTCTGCATATTAGTTAACATACCGCCATACCAGCGATAGCATACAAAATTAATATCAGATTCTTGAGCAATTTTCTCTATAGCTTCTTGCGCTTGTTTTTTGGTACCAACAAACAAAATTGGTTCGCCTCTTTGAGCGACATCTTTCAAGAAATGATATGCCTCATTGATTGAGTCAACGGTTTGTTTTAAGTCAATTATATGAATGCCATTTCTTTTGATAAATATATATTTTTTCATTTTGGGGTTCCACTTATGCGTCTGATGACCAAAGTGAACACCTGCTTCGAGTAGCTGTTTCATTGTAACTACAGTCATTATTTCTCCTTTTACGGTTAAATTGCCGGGAGGATATAAGCGATTAAGTTTTTTATATTATAAAAATAAAAAACACCGACTCGCAAATCCTGTCCCGTCGTAATCTTCTTTTTAGCGTTTAGAGAATTGGAATCTCTTTCTTGCTTTAGGACGACCAGGTTTCTTTCTCTCAACCATGCGAGAGTCGCGAGTTAATAAGCCTTTATCTTTTAAGATGGGGCGTAAATCTTCATCATATTTAATCAAAGCACGGGAAATGCCGTGTCTAATTGCACCTGCTTGGCTTGATAATCCGCCGCCGCAGACATTAACTTTAAGATCGAACTTGTCACCTAATGACACTAATTCAAACGCTTGCTCTACAACCATTTCGAGGATTTCGCGAGCAAGATATTTCTTCATAGGTACTGAGTTGATAAGTCTTTTACCTGTACCTGGTGTGATTCTTACACGAGCTACAGATGTCTTTCTTCTTCCAACTGCATCAAAATATTGCATTAATTAACCTCCGTATTATGACAAAGTTGTAGGTTTTTGTGCAGTGTGTGGATGCTCACTACCTGCATAAACTTTTAACTTTTTGATCATTTGTCTTCCCAATACATTTTTAGGAAGCATTCCTTTTACTGAGTGGATAATAATTTCTTCTGGTTTTTTAGCCACCATGCGTTTAAAAGATACTTCTCTTAAACCACCTGGATATCCACTAAAGCTCTTATAAACCTTTTGAAGTGCTTTACTTCCTGTCACTGCCACTTTGTCAGCATTGATGATTACAACATAATCGCCAGTGTCAATATTTGGGGTAAAATATGGCTTATTTTTACCACGAAGTATGGCAGCAACCTGTGTTGAAATACGTCCCAATGTCTTATCTGTAGCGTCAATGATGTACCATTGTTGATCGATTTCACTTGGTCTTGGTGTGAATGTTTTCATTCTAACTCCTTTCTTTTTAATTATCTAATCAAAATATTTTAAACTAGGCTTTTATGTCAAGCAGAATTATCGTTTTGCTCAAAAAGACTTGATGATGGCGGAGAGTCAGGGATTCGAACCCTGGGTTCTCTATACGAAAACAACGGTTTTCGAGACCGCCCCATTAAACCGCTCTGGCAACTCTCCACTAAACAATTTCTAAAACATGCCCTTTTTAGTCAATGCTTTTTTAAAGAAAAAGCAAACAACCCTTTGAACACCACCCTACTCTACTAACAAAAAAGCCTTATCAATTGAGTTTATTTCTATAGTCTTTAACCTTTGCTTTTGCCTTTTCTTTCTGCATAAAGTCATCAAAATACTTATCTTGATTGATCTGTTGCAATTTGTTTTTTATTGCATCTTTATACAGTGAATAATCGAGCATTGACACATCCTTATGCTGATCAATTTGTGCAATTATTGTACAATTATCTTCTTTTACAACAATTACTTTATTATTGGACTGATTAAGGACTTCATAATTAAAGATAGGGTATAATTGATTATTTATTTTTGAATTTATTCTAAACTGTCTGAGTTCAAACACTTCAATACCTTCGCTATCAGCCTGACTCATAATATTTTTACCATATTCTTTTTGCCAATTAAGCGCCTTTTTATAAGTAAATTCTCCACTTTTCGTATTGCTTATTTCACTGATAATATTGCTTGAAACATCTTGTATCTTTTTAAAAGATCGCGGCGTATTTCTATACACATAGAATACATAGTATGCATTCATTTTGTCATTTTTAATCGGTTCAAATATCACGCCTGGTTGTGTACGTAAAGATAGGCGAATAATATTTTCACTTGGTCCAATACCTGGAATAAATACGTCTTTTATGTTAAAATTATCTTTTTCTTCCAAACTATACTGAAACTCTTTAGCTGCAATCTCAAACCCAACATTATTGCCCATTTCACGAAAAGCTTCCATCTCCTTTTTGATTCGTTTGATAGTATAATCAGTTGCCTTAATATCTACCTGCACAATCATCAGTTTAACCATTGACACTGTACGTTCTGTCAGTTTAAAAATATAGTAAGAGCCGTTCATATAATATGGTGGCAAAACCATATTAATTTCAGCCTCTTCGAGCGATTGACGTATACTCTTAGGGAATGTCTTCAATTCCATATAACCCGCATAACCTTTATTTTTGGCATAAAGGCCGTCAGAATATTTACCTGCAATGAGCGAGAAATCCCTACCATCGCTTAAAATCTGGTAGAGTGAATCTGCCTTAGCTTTTGCAAAGAGAGAGTCTGTTCGATCTGCCTGGACAGGAAATTTAACCCATTTTAGATGACAACTTGCAGGTATCTCATAATCACTTATATGCCTGCGATAATAGGCAATTATCTCATCCTGACTAATATCTATATTTTCTTTAAAATCATCGTTTTTAAAAATAATAGCTTTCCCTTCTATTTCATTTCTCTCAGCAATATATTGCCTTACGATTTCTTCTTCGCTGATTTTTCTATTGCTAATGACTTGTTTTTTGAGCTTTGCATAAGGTATATAACTTATGTAGTAATACTGTTTTACCCAGTCGAGATCGACAGGCTTATTGTCTTTTAAAGACTTTTCATATTTATCAAAGTCAAACTCTCCGTTTTTTGTATAAAATTGAGGAGATTTCTTTATCACCTCAGGTGGATTTAGCCTCAAAGTATCCAATAATTCATTAGAACTAACAGATATTTTGTATTTCTTAAAAATATCTTTTAAAATATAACCTTCAACGAGTTTATTCCATGCTTTTTCTTTTAATAAAATCTGCTCTTGAACTGTTGGTGTTGCGCCATGTTCAATGGCAAAACTTTCAAACTCATTTTTTGTTAAAAGCATGTATTCGGTTGTTTTAATCTTGTGTTTATTGATTTTACCGATATATTCAGGGTTTGCAAAGAGTAATATTGCTGTCATAATAATTATCAAAGTAATGATGCTTTTTTTCATAATTTCTTATACCTCTTTTTGTTTATTTTTAAACTAAGTCTTTAGCTTTTTCTTTTCAGCAGCAGGGAAGAGCACATTATTGAGTATCAGTCTATAGCCTGGCGAGCTTTTATAAAGGTCGAGTATTGTTTCAGGGTCGCCGATTTTATGTTGATAATCTTCTGGGTCATGTCCTCCATAAAAGGTGAAAGTCCCTTTCCCCAAGTTTCCATGTATATATTTAGCTTCCTCAGCATTCGGAGTTTCGCCGAGTATGATCACGCTTTTTTTGATATATTGTTTTTTAAAAGATGTAGTTTGCCCCAAAAAACCATTTACGGCATTTGTATGGTTTTGCACGAGCATAGTAGGGACAGGATCATACTTTGCCGAGAAATCAAAGAGTTGAAAATAGTCTCCATCTGCGCCTCTCAGTTGTGCATAATCACTGGCATCGATAGTCGAGAACTCATAAATATAGGGATTAGTAATTAAATCAAAGTTCTCAAAAGCAAATGATCTGGAAAAGTCTATTTTATTCTTGTAATTAGGGTCAACCCCATCACCGTCGAAGGCTGCTTCACAAATATCTACGGTATAGCATGAAAGTGCGATGTCTATCGTATCTGTGGCACCGCACATGGCAAAGAGAAAGCCGCCATTTACTACAAAGTCTCTAATCTTATTTGCAACTTGGTGTTTCATTTGCCATACTTTAGAAAAGCCCAATCTCTGCGCCATTCGTTCATTTGAGCTCACTTCGTCTTTATACCACTGTGCATTTCGATATGAACCGTAAAACTTGCCATATTGCCCAGTAAAATCTTCATGATGCAGGTGTATCCAGTCATAATCAGATAGATTGCCATTCAGTACTTCTTCATCCCACACTTTATCATAATCTATTTCAGCATAAGATAAAGCAAGAGTCACTGCATCATCCCATGGCAGTGAGTTTGGCGGTGTGTAAACAGCTATTTTTGGTTCTTTTTCGAGGGTGATTACCTCCATATTATTTGCATTGATTTCATCATTTATAATCGCAATATCAGATCCACTAACTATCTCAAAAGACACACCACGTATATTGCATTCATTCTTTATGCCCTGTAAATCTTTTAATAAAAAAGAGCCGCCACGATAATTCAGCAGCCATTTTACTTGATGTGTATCTTTTACAGATTTAAATGCGACCCCATAGGCTTTTAAGTGATTTGTCTGTGTTAAATCCATAGGAATCAGGATATCAGCAAATAGCTTTGAAAAGATTAGCAAACTGATGATTAATATGTACTTTCTCAATTATGACTCCATGTTTTTTAAATAAATTCCAACAGTATCTCATTCATAAGCAAGAGTTTTTCTGACTTAATAACAACACTCTCTCTATCTATAGCAACTAAATCAAGCTGTGTTAATCTGTCAATTTGCTTTTTGTACAACTCCAAAAAAGACCCACCATACAATCTTTCATATTCTCTAAGATTAATACCGCTATTTAGCCTAAATCTGGTAATAATATACTCGCTTTCTTGCTCTTTTTTATCGATCAACTCATATTCAGCAAGAGTAAAATCGGCATCTATAGACCATTTTTTAAGATAGCTGTCCAAGTCAGGACTATTACAATAACGTAGATAATCTGTTGAATTTTCATGCACAAGATACCCTGCTGCAGAAGGTCCAACCGCAAGATATGTCTTACCTGACCAATAAGCAAGATTGTGCTGCGCTGGAAAGCCTATCTTTGCAAAGTTTGACACCTCGTATTGCTTATAACCACTTTCTTTTAACATGTTCTGTGCTGAGTAATACTGTTCACAAATCAGCTCATCATCAGGTAACTTGTTTACCTCAGAATAGAGTGGTACGTCTTCATCTAAGCTCAAGCAGTAAAAAGAAATATGAGGTATTTCGTAACTTATCGTCTTTTTAATATCAGCAAGAAAGTCTTCTTTTGTCTGACTTGGTATCCCATAAATTAGGTCAATAGAGTAATTTTCAAAGCCTATATCTTCAGCCAAATCAATCACATTCATTGCCTCTCTCGCATCATGTGTACGCCCCAGATAGTTCAAAATTCGGTCATTAAATGACTGCACCCCTATGCTTAGTCGATTGATGCCAACATCTTTATATGCCTGCAGCTTCTCTTTATTTAGGGTATTTGGATTTGCTTCAATAGTAATTTCCGTTGCAGCATGAAAATCTAACTCACCAAGTATAGCGCCAATATCTACACTATCTAATAGAGATGGAGTGCCTCCACCAAAGTATATCGTTTGCAGATCCAGCTTAAGTTGTTTTTTATAAAAAGCAATCTCTCTTTTTAAAGCATTTAGGTATTGGCAAACTGTACTCTTATCATAATTAATTGAATAGAAAGAACAATACTTGCATTTCTTTTGGCAAAAAGGAATGTGTATATATAAGTGATTAACTATTTGATTAGATTGAATGATCTTTCCCATCTGTTTTGCCCATCTTCAGATCTTGAGAAAAAGATTAAAAGAGGTGTACCTGTAATATCTTTTCTATCTAAAAAGCCCCAATAACGGCTATCTGCGCTGTAGTCGCGATTATCTCCTAAAACAAAATACTTGCCTTCAGGTACAACAATAGGACCAAAATTATCTCTCGAGCCCATCACAATTCGTTCTTGCTCTTTCGACATAGCGCTATCCCATTGGATATGGGTGTAATCACGTGGTATAACACGATAATCAAGATATTGCTCATAGTCTTTTTTAAAGAGCTCATCATTTACATAAACATCTTTATCTCTCAATTCCACTTTATCACCAGGCAAACCGATCACTCTTTTGACCACATTTTTCTTTTCATACCAGGTCAAAAATCCCTTCTCTTTATCCCAATAAATTGGAGGTAGAATCTTGATAAAACGCTCACGTGGCTCAGGCTCAAGCGGATCAGCTGGGTATCTAAAAGTAACTATTTCCTCACGTTTTGGATCGGTAAAGAAGTATTTCATTTTATTGGCAACCAGATAATCACCAATCAACAAAGTTGATTCCATTGATGAAGAAGGTATTTTGAAGTTTTGAAAAGTGTAATTTCTGATAATCATTGCAAAAACGAAAGCCCAAATTATAGACTCCGTCCAATCTTGAAAGCCATTCTTTTTTATTTTGAGTGTTTGTTGTTTATTTTTCATTGTCTCTCCATTATTATAACTTAGATTAATATACTATATTACGAAAATAATGTAACAAATATTGTCAAGTAAAAGTTTATGTTTTACTAACATATCCCAGTAATTCATGAGGCTGTTGTAAAGTAAATAAAACAGCTTTTAAAAGAACAAAGAAGATTATTAATAAAAAACAACACCCTCTATATATATAGGGCTTACAAAATGGTGTTTTTTGAAAACTATTTTCACCTAAATCAGCAGATGCCTACTACAAGCGGGTTTAGAGATGATTTTTTTTACAACACACCTTTTTGACCCTCGCTACGCTGTGGGTGAAGACCAAAAAAAATTGAGCCCCATATACGGGGCTCATGTATTATTTTTAATAGTTTTTAGTCAAGAAGTCGATAGATACATCAAAGTTTGCTATAGATGCTCTAACAGCTTTAGCTTGCCCTTCCATATAAATTCTGTAGATGGTGTTTGGTGATAGAGAGTAGCCATCCGCAAAGGTGATTCTTATTTTTTTAACATTTATCCACGTAATACTATAGTTGTCTGCGCCGATATTAGCATTCGCATTTTTTAAGATTTGCATATGAAAAGTACTTTGATTAATCTCTTTGTCGAAAGTAATCTCAATCGTACTGCCCCTTGTATATTCCTCGGCTGTGTGAGAAACGATGATCACTTCTTCATCATTAATTTCAAGTTCAATCATATCAGCCTGAACTGTTTGATTAGCAATCAACGTTACATTTTTACCTGCTGAATTTGAATAATAGTAATCACCAATTTTCACATTACCAAAGGCATAGATGGTGATATTCTCTCTCACTGCAGGCAGATTGTTGAATTGGTACTTGCCATTATTATCAGTTGTCGCCTCGTAGTAAGCAGGGATAAAACCATAACCAGTAATAAGTGCATGAACTTTCATATTGGCTACGGGTTGTAGATCACTTGTTGAAGTACGAGCCCTGACATATCCGATGACATTTGCATTAGCTTGGTAAAGTGAAATATCTTCGTTCATGCTATAATTAAAGTCTTTACCTGTTGGAATATTATCAATACCAATTTCATCAAGCCCTGGTACAGTAATAGTCCGCGACTGTATAGCATATTCTGTCCTGCCTGAAAAAGTCAATTCATAGTCACCAGGCACCAAATTATTAATTGCGTAATAGCCTCTCTCATCGGTTGTTGTATTGCAAGTTTTACCTTTGTTTATCCAAGTGACAGTAATGCCACTGAGCGCTTGTGAATTGTTTGCGTCTCTGATGATGCCGTGAAGATAGGCAATAACTCTACCATTATTTTGGTTATTATCCACAGTGATTATCTTTTCTTTACAACCAGTTATAGCCAATAGCAAAATAGCTATCAGCAGAATAAACATTATTTTTTTCATAATACCCCTTCTTTATTATATTTTTTAAGATTATTTATAAAGCCATTAGGCATAATCTTATATTCTTCGAGAAAATAATAGATATGATTATCAATTAAATGTTGAATCTTTGCGCTAAGGCTCGTAAAGCCTTCGACAAAACCGCCAAGTAGCATCTCAGCAAGGTCAGTCTTAAGTGTAACTTGGTCAGCTGAAAAGTAGATCTTTACTCTTTCAAAAGGATCTCGTTCAGATAGAATACCACTGAGAGAATTGTAAGCCCATTCCCAAAGCCTATCTGCAGTCTTTCTATTAAAAGTATTGGCATAAACCATCCAATATTTCTTTTTAAAGATGGTATAAACCCAGCCGCGCTCCAGTTGATAGTTGATGATCTCTTGAATGACAGAACTCTCGTCAAGATACTTCTGATAAAGCTCTTCCATTGCCTGCTTGCTCAAAGCAAACTCCTCAGAATTTGCCCAAATAGTCTTAAAAGGATCATGTTCAATGCCGATATACTTGCCTTCTGGGTTGATCCAATAGCCTATAAACACAGGGTTGGCATTTGTATTGGAAGGCTCTTGACCTTTCATTATTCTAAGTCCATCAATTTCTTTATTGTTTCATTACAAAGTTGATTTGCTTCTTCTTGGGTTTTTCCTTCTGCATATACACGGATAATCGGTTCTGTGCCAGACTTTCTAATGTGAACCCACTTAGTACCAAAGGTGTATTTAATGCCGTCCACTGTATTCTTTTCAGCATTAGGGAAGATATTCATGGCGATGCTCATCACTTCATCAAGTTGCTCTGGAATCAAATCGAGCTTTTCTTTGGCAATAAAGTAATGTGGGATATTCATTACAATCTCAGAAAGTGGCTTCTGTTCTTCTGCCATATATGCTAAAATGAGCGCCATGCCTGCCATCGCATCGCGTGTATAATGGACATCAGGGCAGATAATACCGCCATTACCTTCGCCACCAATAGGGCTCTTGATTTCCTTCATCTTTTTACCGACATTTATTTCACCTATAGCAGTACGAATGACAGAAACACCAAATTCTTTAGCAATATCGTCAGAAGCCATTGATGAAGAGAGATTTGTAACAATATCGCCTTTTATTTTTGATAAGACATATTTTTCTGCGAGTAGTAGAGAAAATTCTTCACCTATACATGCTCCCTTTTCAGACACAATAGCTAATCTGTCTCCATCAGGGTCAGTTGCAAAGCCGATATCTCCCTTGTGTGCTTTGACAGCCTCTTCGAGTTGTTTTAGATTCTTATTGAGAGGCTCTGGATTATGAGCAAAGTCACCTGTTGGCTCACCATTAATCTCAATTACATCGCAACCGAGTTTAGTTAAAAGCTTTTTTGAGATAATGCAGCCAGCGCCATTTACTGAGTCGAGCACGACACGAAACTGTTTTGAATGTATTTTCCCAAAATCAATATACGGTATTTCTAAAACCTTTTTAATATGATCTTCGCTTGCTTGCTCGTAATAAGAGAGCTTTCCCATCTTATCCCAACTTGTGTAAGGGATTGGGTCATTTATCAAGGTGTAAAACTCTTTGGCAAACTCAGGAAACAAAAACATGCCATTTTGATCGACAAGTTTTAGTGCATTCCACTCAGCAGGATTATGTGAAGCAGTAATGCAAATGCCGCCGATAGCTTTGCCTTCTGATTGTTCCACATTTAGTAGGATAGTGGGAGTCGTGGCAATACCGAGATACACAACATCTACACCTACACTCATAATGCCAGAGGCTGCAGCGTGGAATAGTGCCTCACCAGTTGTGCGTGAGTCTCTCCCAATAGCGATATATGGTTTTTCACTTTTGTTTTTTTTCTTAAGAAAAGCAGCTAAATGTGCTGCGATTTTAAAGACTAATTCTGGGTCGATCCCCTTTCCAAAAACTCCTCGTACCCCTGATACGCTCATCATTAATTTCGACATAAATTCTCCTTATTATTTTGCATATATTATTCTTGGTCATTGCAATAGATGTAAAACCTCTATTTACCCTGAAGCGGGTATTGTTAAAGATCTTTTCAGGTTCATTGTCATCAAACTTCTCTCCTTTAATAGAAACATATCCAAAACGAGATAATTAGTCAAGAGTTTTTTGTAAAAAGTAAAAATAAAAGTATCAGTTGCTCTAATGTATCATGGAACAGTATTGCAAATGCTTTAGAAAGTGTGTTGTAATAAAAAATAAGTTGCTACTACCTTTAAAAAAACTACCATTCACAATAACATAGCTTTGTATATACAAATAGCCTTATTTGTATAACGACCACTGGCTGCCTGCGAGTACATAATAGATTAAATAGTTCAATTTCACTCAGTGAAATTACCTTTTCCTAAAAATCTATCATTTACAATAACATAGCTTTGTAAATACAAATAGCCTTATTTGTATAACGACCACTGGCCGCCTTCGATCAGCTAATAGATTCAATCACTCAATTTCACGCAGTGAAATTACCTTTTCCCAAAACCTATCATTTACAATAATATAAATTTGTATATACAAATAGCCTTATTTGTATAACGACCACTGACAGCCTTCGATCAGCTAATAGATTAAATCACTCAATTTCACGCAGTGAAATTACCTACAGCAAAACAAAAATCAGTTGATTTTTTACCTAACCTTTCACGAAGTGAAAGTACCTAACCTTCGACGAAGTCGAAGTACCTAACCCGCAGCGAAGCGAGGACCAAAATGTGTGTTGTTTAAAAAGAAATGTAAAATTAGCGTTTGTGTGATATGGAACAGTTTGTCAAAGGCTTTAAACCTAAGTGTGTTGTAGTGTGTTGCAGTGAGTTGTAGTGTGTTGTTAAAAAAGAAATGTAAAATTAGCGTTTGTGTGATATGGAACAGTTTGTCTATCGTTGCCGTGTGTTGTAGTGGTTGAAAAAAGTGTGTTGCAAAAAAGGAGATCAACGATGGCGGCTTTCTACTCTCCCACACAGTTGCCCATGCAGTACCATCGACACGAGTGAGCTTAACTGCTGTGTTCGGAATGGGTACAGGTGTTGCCTCACTGTTATTGCCACCATCATTGATCTCCTTTAAAGAGTCTCAAATTTATGGTTGGACAGAGTATTAAGATAAAAATA
>JAKPKU010000257.1 GCA_029553545.1 Candidatus Cloacimonadota bacterium | reverse complement strand
GAAGTGGGAGAAGAACAACGGCTATCTCAAATCAGAAAACTATTTCAAGTTCTTCTTTGAAGCTCCCTTTGAGAATGACGATGAATACAAACATCTGGATAATATAGTCAAGGAAGTTATCCACGAATACAAGGACTTGAAACCGAAGTATTCACTATCTGATTATCCAAAAATGAACTGGATTACCCGGATTAAAGATTTTTACCATGAAGTATCCAAACTCATTTCAGAGGGCAATGAGGATTGGAGTGTTTATGAAGATGGAATCAGGCATTATTTTATTGAGCAACATTGAGGCCCGTGAAGGAGTTTAAGATATGAATCCATGCCAATCAATTTATGAGAAATCTTATTCAGGCAAGCCTGTTGATATAATCTTGACCGAGTGTGAAGTTGACTTGGAAAGAGCTATTGAAAAACTGGAAATTCTTGCCGGGTTAAAAGAAAGCTCTGAAATTGAGGGAGTTCTTCTCTATGAATACTACCAGTTGAAAGAGAGTCCTCAGTCAGAAATTAAAAAAGTTCACAATGAGCTTGTTGAACTGTTGAAGAATTATAGGGCTGTTTCCAAATTGGTACAGGGAGAGGGGGGCATTGAGCGTCTAATCCAGAACAAGCTGTACTGTCATGCCAAAGTAGTATACTCTCTTTATCGCCTCAACAAATTCAATAAGAATATTGCCAGTCAGAATTTGAGACAAGTCGCTGGGGTCATGGGAATAGCGTTTCAAGATAATAGGGATTTGATGAGCATCCTGCAACAGTTGAAGCGTAATTTTGCGACTCAGCGGAATATAATAGCTGATGTGATAGTGCTGGAACAAGATGCGGCGAAGTTAGAGGCCGCATTGAATATACTGTATGACATTATTGAGTCGTACAAATAAATATGAGGGAGAAAGATTATGAAAACATATAAGAGTGTTTTTAAAGAAGGGAAGGACATCAAACAGGATAGTTCGATAGTTACTGCCATTATTAAATTTGTCCGTATGTATGCTATCGAACCGGGTAATGTGGAAAAATATAATGAGGCTGGGGCTGAAATATTATATAAGTTCATGATGCAATAGATAGTCTTAATTCTGAAATTGCTAAAGGATTCTTCGAGGCTCTAAGGAAAGCTAAATGGAGATTGTAGGAACTGAGGCCCATGAAGGAGTTAAGAGTATGAAGCCGTACAAACCATTAAAGGAATCGTCGCTGTCCCGATTGTGGCGACACAATCTCGCACATGATTGTGGCGCATTAACCGCTTTCAGAAAGTATACTGTCTGTGATGAAACTGATGGGGTTCTTTTGACGAAGGAAGATAATATCAAACGCAACAAATCCCTTACTGCCAAATTACTGAGCAAGGGCTATGATGTGACCCGGCTCATTGGCAAGTATCCTGAAGGGAGTATTGAGCGAAAAGAGATAAGCTATTTTGTAGTTGATAAAAAGGACAGGGGCAATCTCGAACAAGATATGAGAGAGTTGGGAGAAGAATTTAATCAGGACAGCGTTCTTATTATCCCAAAGGGAGCTATCACTAATGAAGCTCAGGCATATTTAATTGGCACTAACCATTGTGAGAATAACTGGCTGGACTATGGCAAGAAACAAGTGTTCGAGCGGGGACGGCTGGGATACGACTCGCCAATTTACACCAGCTATATAAATGGCAGACCTTTCATCTTCGAGACTGTGGATAAGAAATTATCTCTGCCCGGTAGCGGTATGGGCATTTGGCTGATGGAACGTATTGCTCGGATTCACTTGACTGAAATACAATAAGTTTTGGAGTAAAGTGATTCTTTCACGTCAGGGATGTATATTCTCTTAGCATGAAGTAAGAAATATGAAGCCATATCAATCATTAAAGATTGGAAGCCCGGAGTATCAGAAAACTCATAGGGCACGGAAATTTCCCAATGGTCAAGTAAACATACAAAATCTATTGACTACAGTTATAGATTTTGTATGTTTAGGGGAAAAGGCAATAATATCTATGTCTGAATGAACAGAGTCAAATTTGCTATTGTAGCCTTTATAGTTTTCGTGAGGTCTAAATTTAAGATTGCTTAGTAAAAAAGGTTTTTTGATTTACAAAATAATCTTCAGCAATTTGTTCAAGAATATCTTCTTTCAAAGAGGCACCCCTTAAAAAATAGAGCGAGTATGATTCATTCTGCTTTTACACGATAACGTAGTACATAATGAATCAGGTTTAATTGGTTATATCATTGAGTACTATTTATTACAAAATCAATTTCTTCCGTGGTCAGGTTGTATAATTTGAATACATTTTCATCAATAAGATTATCACAATCAATAATCAAATCGTTTAGCTTATTTTTTTCATATTCAGATTTTTCTTTTTCTTGTCTGACTTTTAATTCAATAATACGTTGTACTGATGTAACTATTTTATCATGCAATTCTTTTTCATCTTGATTATTTAAGTCTATTCTTTTAATTGGAATTTTTGAGATGTTATTCCAGAAATATTCATAAATGCCGCCGCTTTTCAATTTTGACATAAAGCGGAATCTAAAAGTTAATAATTTTGAGTTTAAAAGACCTAATATAAATTTGATGTCTTCTGGTTGCTCATTGTCAAATAATACAGTAGTATCAGTTAATCCTAAGTATGTATTATTTTCATCGAGTGCGAAACGGTTGTATTGGGCCATATATGGAGAGTAAATTTTTACTCTATCATGGTAGTCTTTATGTAATGGCCAAGTGAATTTCCACCATTCGCAATCACCTCTTTTGTATGCGGCACGTGCTTTTAGTTCATTTTCATTTTCCTTCATGAACTTTTTAAGTCCGGTAGGGATGTTGTCGAATGATTGAAAATTTTCAAGATATATAACGTATTCTTCACTATTTGCAATATGATAGCGGTCAATATCTGAATTTCGTGCTCGTATAAAGAATGAACCTTTTTTAAGTTTCCACTTTTCAATTTCATCATGTTGCCTTTTGCTATAAACATTATTTAACCCTGTTTCCATTCCTTTTCCTATGATAAGAATGTTTTCGAGTGGTTCTGATATTGAATCAATTTTTTGAATAATTTCATCTGTTGAATTATCTGCAAATGACCATATTTGTTCTTTAAAATATGATTGTGGATAAGAGAGAAGATTAAAATTATCAAAGTTATCTAAAGATAATGAATCATTTTTTGTACCTATATACTGTCGAATAATAGCGGGTGAATCATTTTTATTGGTCAGGATTGTGATGCAACTTGTAATGCCAACTCCCTCAAAAATATAATAATTCCTGAAGTCGATTATTTGAGAAATAGATTTTTTCTGAGAAATGAAGCCACGTAGTTTATTTGCTTTATATGCTTCTAAAAAAGCACGTGATACAATAAACCCAATATGCTCTTTTGATATATCTATGGCCTTTTTGAAAAAATAAAATAGAATGTCAGTTTTATCATTATATATCTCTGGGTATTTTGATTTTACATATGATAGTCGTGAATCTTTTGAGCCCCAAGTATCATCTATGCTATAATAGGGGGGGTTGCCGATAATGACATCAAAGCCTTTGTTGTTGTTTGCAAAAATTGAAGGGAAGTTTTTTTCCCAATTGAAAGGATTGATTCTTCTTCTTTCTTCTATTTCATAATCAATCGAAAAATCACTATCCTTCAGCTTGACCTGTTCAAAATAATCCTCATCAATCAGGCTATTACCACACTTGATGTTGTTCTTTAAATCAGGGAGTATTGAAGAATGGAATAAATTTACCTCATTATAAAGTTCATCATGGTCGTCATAATCTTCAACTGCTTTCATGGATAATGAGAACCGGGTAACTTCAACAGCTTGTTCATCAATATCAACACCATATATTGAATTAGTTAATATTTCTTTTTTCTTTTTTATTGTTAAAATTATTTTATAATTAGATTTCTCTTTATTTAAAAGTTGTATAAGAAAGTCGTTCCGGTGCTTTTTGTCTATTGAATCAAAATTTTCACCTTTATCTAATAATTTCTCTACTAATTTGAAATAATATTGGCTCTGGACCCCATCCGGGAAACCGCTTGCATTGTGAGATGCCTTCTTGATAATAGTACATCAAGGAGAGCAGAAGATGGGCAAGAAAGTCAAGAAGCATTCAGCAGAGTTTAAGTTCAAGGTGGTCCTGGAAAGCTA
>JAKPKU010000237.1 GCA_029553545.1 Candidatus Cloacimonadota bacterium | reverse complement strand
GATAATTTATTAATTCGAGACCAATCTAATAATTTTAAAACTTTTATTACTGGTTCATCTGAGAATTTCTCAACAATACTGTCTATTTCTGAATCGATAAAGCTACCTGACATTGAACACCTCTTTTATTCTTTAATTAATACCATTCTATGATACCCTATATTATTGTCAAGTATTATTTTAACTATATTTATTGTCTGTTTTCTAATTCAAAGCTCTCAATACTATTATTTATTGGTAAAATGCTTTATAATTAGACAAAAAAGCTATGGAATTCCCCCATCATCTTTGGCTTTAATGCTATTCTTATTATGCACACACTCATTTGTATCTTTTTCTTTATCAAACTCATTTATATTGGCTTCTGGTGGTAACTCAGGTTGTTTTTCTTTCTTCACCAGCTTGCTATTTTGTAAGGAAAACCTCCTGTTTAAGGAGTATAAAAGGGAGTTCTTCATCAATTTTTTTATCGTATTAAATTGACTGAAAATTTTCATTATAAAACTTACAGTCATATCCTTTATCTGAACCTGATAGCGCTTCTGTAATCTATATAAAAAATAAATAAACATGCTAAATGAAGAGACGCCTTGAGTTCTTTTTTGTCTGGTATCTATCTTGTAAGCCTTTGCATAATCAGTAAATACAGCTTTAATACCAAGGCTCATCTCGTTCCATAAGGCACAAAGATAAGGCTGATTATTCTTTATATTAATATTCTGTGGCAATATAGCCCTCTTCACTGACTTGCGCATTATCACAACATTATTATTAGCATAATAGGCTAATATATTGCCATCTATCCTCTTAGGAAAATTATGATCACCCTTTAAATATACTCTCAAAACTATCCTCCATATCTTCTTTATCAAATAAACAAACAAAAAAATATATTACCTCGAAACTCGCTCTTTTATCCAAAATATTCACCAAAAACCTCCTTCTTTTTCCTTCGCATTCCCTTGACATTCCTATTCCTATCTTGGAGAACTTAAGGTAAACTAAAGGGCATCAAAAGGGAATGTAAGAGACTTTATTATAGATATTTACTTTGAGTAATAAAACTCATTTTATCTATTAATATAATTTAAAGAGATTTGATGGTTATGGCAAACAATTTTTATTCAAAAATGTGTTTTATTTTCTATAGTGAGATTAAGTATTCACAACCTTGATCATGAAGAAAGATAAAATGCGCTAACAATCATTATATTGTACTCAAAGTAGGCTCTTTGGGGCAATACATATACAAACATTAAATGTTGATACAATCAGCTATACTCTGGCAAGTAATAAGTAATCATTATACATTCAATAGTTTTTTGGGTATGGTATTTTTAATGAACAATATAATTTTAATTGACAAAATACAAAAAATAATAAACTTTGTAATGTTATAGTATTTTTTTGTTTTATTTAATATATTATCGAGGTGATTATGGTAAAAAAAATTGTGATTATACTTACATTGGCAGCATTGCCTATTTTGCTAATGAGTACGTCTGTTTTTAGCTATTACGGTATGCCAGAGACTTATTCAGGGCGCGATGTTTATGGACTTGGAATGGGTGGGACTGGTATAGGGAATCTATTAAGACCGAATACAAGCCTCAAAAATGCATCACTTGCTTGCCAGAGTCACTACACAATGTTTTCTACAGGCGTTAATTTTGGTTCTATCAATACAAAAGATACTAATAGCCATACCTCTTTTAATGGAGATTTTTCATATTTACCTTTTTTTAATATAAGTGTCCCTATCTATAAAAACAGAATTGGGCTTAATTATCAATCTGTTGCAAATGGCAAGTTTACTTCTGAAAGTGATAATGATAGTGCTGAAAGTAGTTTTTCAGAAATCAGAAAAGCAGACAATTCGATATATCAAGTTGACTTATTTTATGCATACAAATTTGAGAAAATTAATCTTGGTTTAGCTGCTAATTACCTTTTTGGGCATAAAGTTGACTATGTTAAAGTTGAATTTGATGATGATAATATGATTAACCCAAAGTACGAAATCGAGCAATCTTTTAAAAACCCTGGATTTACTGTAAGTTTTTCAAAGCTCATAAACCCAAACTTTTCCATTGGTGGTGCTATATGCACACCTATAAAGCTTGAAGGAAAACAGAATTATAAAACAGTTACTATTAATGAGCAAGTCAGCTCTGATACATTTGAAATGCCATTAAGAACATCTTTTGGTATGGCTTATAAATTCGATAATCACCTTGCAATTGCTGCAGATATTGATTATGATATGTGGAGCCAAAGCGATGCATATAATAATGCAAATGATACATATAGAATTGCTTTAGGTGGTGAATATCAAGGTGATAAAAGTAGTAATAAGAAATTTAAGAAAATATCACAAAGAATCGGTGGTGCATATCAAACAATGCCTTTAAATAGCATCCAGAATAACTCTCACGAATTAAGTGAAACTTCTTTGACATACGGGCTCTCAGTACCTGTGAAATCAAGTGAGGCAAGAATAGATTTTGCTGTTAAATATTTTAATAGAAGTAGTAATCAAACTGATTACAAAGAAAACGGTATCATGTTTAGTATTGGAACAAATGGTTTTGATATTTTTAAAAAACCTTTGAATAGGAAAGATCATAGGGAGATCCCTAAACCAGACGATATAGGATTGTACAAATGATTTATAAGAAAGTAATTGATTTTATTAATGAAAGCAGAAACAAAGATATTTGTTTTTTAGATGGAGAAATCGATCTTGTTAATCTTGAAGAGATATCAAAACACTCAGAGAAGGCAATAGAACGAATTGTTAAGGCTGTTAAAAATGATGAGAAAATTTTAATATTCGGTCATGACGATGCAGATGGAATAACTGGTACTTTCATATTATATGATTTTTTGAAACAAGCATATGATAAGGTAGATTATTATATACCAAACCGAGAAATAGAGCATCATGGCATTTATTCTAATGTAATTAATTATGCTGCAAAGAACGGTGTAAATCTCTTTATTGCTATTGATAATGGTTTGAGTTCGATTGAGGGTGTTGTAAAGCTCAATAAAATGGAAATAGATACGATTATTATTGATCATCATATTATACCTGATATCGTGCCAAAAGCCTACTCAATTGTCAATCCTAAGTTGTTTACAAAGATAGAAAAAAATGATTTGTATTTCAAAGATAATATATCGCTCGAGATGCTTGCGGGTGCTGGTGTAGCCTACTTCTTTGTTTTTTTATTGAGCCAAGAACTAAAGCAAGCATATTTTAAAAAAGATTATTTGTTTTGGGCTGCAATTGGTACAATCGCTGACAGAGTACCATTAGTGAGCATTAATAGACTCATTATAAGACAATTAATCCATGATTGGGATATTTCCTTAGCACACCCAGCAATACAGTATTTATTAGAAAAGAGTAGATATTTAATACATCGTCATGAAAAATATGATTTTCTATTAAACACAGTAAAACTATTTTATTATGGCAGACAAGAAAATGGCGAGCACTTATGTTTTTCTTTTTTAAATTCTAATAAGAGAGAAGATCTTGAAAATGTGTATAATGAAATAATTAGCTTACAAAACAATTACAATGAAGTATTGCAAACTAATGAAAGCTATATAAATGAACACGTTATAAAGATAATAGATGAACAAATGAACTATGATCGTATTCAGTCAATAGACGATCGCCTGTATTTGTTTTATTACGGTCAAAAGATTATTAGTATAGTGTTTTATGATAACAGTAATAGTCTTGCATATTCAATACTTGGGACATTAGCGAATTTATTATTGAGTAAGTATAAATGCCCAATTGTTATGCTAATAGATAAAGATGAAAATAATATCGCATGTGAAGCACGAAGTATTGGTGATTTTAATTGGATAAGCTGTTTTAAAACTATGTCTGAATTGTTTGAAAATTATGGAGGACATGCAAGGGCAGCAGGTTTCTTATTAAAAAAGACTAATTTTAGTGCTTTTATCGAACAATACCATGAATATGTAGAACATAATAAGAAGAAAAATGAGTATATTGCTTCAAATGATTTTATTACTTTCGAATACTATGATGCTGTTTATGAAGAGCTTATCGAATTATACAATTTGTTTATGCCATTTGGTGATGGTAACCCATACCCCGTATTTAAAGTTTTAAAACCATGTGTATTAGATGAACATAAGAATGTTTTCAACAACTATGAAAAAGTTATTGAATCTTTTAATAGTTCACAAGGTAATACTATTGAGGCAATATACATAAAGTATTCCAAAGATTGTACAAAATTGAACGTAGTTAATTATGAATAATGGAGGGTGTTTTGAAGGTAAATAAGTCCTTGTGTGATGTATGTGGGACTTGCGTAAGCGTATGCTATGTAAGTGCTATTGTTGTAAAAGAATTTGAAATAAATATTGATAATGAAAAATGTATTAAATGCCTAAATTGTGTAAAAGTATGCCCATTTGAAGCTATTGAGGAGGAGGAGAAATGATTAAGCAGATTGCCCCATATTATGATGTTGTTGTTATCGGCGGAGGTCCTGCTGGTGCTGTAACTGCTCGATATGCTGCGGAAAATGGAGCATCAGTTTTAATTCTGGAAAGAGATAGAGAAGTCGGAATTCCTGTGCGTTGTGCAGAAGGAGTGTCTGTTACAGGTATTTCTCCTTTTATTGAACCAGATGAACAGTGGATTTGTACAATGATCAAGGGAGCATCTTTACATTCACCAGATGGTAATTTTGTTGAAATGTATAATAATGGTGACGGATATGTGCTTGAAAGACGTATTTTTGATAGAGCATTAGTAGATTTAGCCTGTTCTAAAGGTGCAACAATCCTCACAAAAGCTGATGCTATTGGCTTTACAAAAAACAATGACGGTGAAATATCTGGTGTACAATACAGATATCTTGGAAAGAATTACTCTGTGAATTGTAAGATTATTATTGGTGCTGATGGTATTGAATCACAAGTCGGCAAGTGGGCAGGTATAAACACTACAATAAAACTGGAAGACTTGGAGACTTGCGTTCAATACACAGTTAACAATATTAAAATAAACCCAGAATTGTGCCGGTTTTATTTTGGTAGAGAAGTCTCTCCTGGAGGCTATCTTTGGTTATTTCCCAAGTCTGAATATTCAGCAAATATAGGAATAGGTATTTGTGGAATAGAAACAAAGCCTAATATTGGACCTTTATATTATTTAAATAAATTTATGGAAAAAAACTTTCCTAATGCTTCTGTGAGCTATACAGTTGGCGGTGGTGTGCCTACCAAACATGGAACTGATTTTGTAGCAGATCATGTAATGCTGGTTGGCGATGCAGCAAGACAGGTAAACCCAATTACAGGCGGCGGGATAGTTCAAGCAATGATTGCAGGTCGAATTTGTGGTGAAACATGTACAAAAGCATTGCAAGCTAATGATTTTAGTAAAAAGTTCATGAGCGAATATGAAAAACGCTGGGATAAAGTATTGGGTGCAAACCAAAGATTTATGTATTCTGTAAAATCATCATTTATTAAAATGAGCGACAAGAAGTTTAATAGTATTGTTGGCGCTGTTAAAAGTATAAATCAAGATGAATTGAATCTGCATGCACTGTTTAAAGTTGCATTAAAAGAAGAGCCGATGCTCGTTGCAAAGATGGCAACATCATTCTTAGCATCTAAGATTAAATTTGATTGGTAGTATGACAAAAGAAACAAAAGAATTGATGCGTAAGAGCATACATTTTAGCTCAATTCTAATACCTATGCTTTATCGTTATGTATTAGATTCTGAGAAAAAAACAGCTCTATTAATATTACTCTTTTTGGCTATTGTTTCTATCATCATTGAGTACTTAAGACTCGAAAATAAGTCTTTTCAGCGTGTTTTCTACACTGTATTTGGGGTGATGCTACGCCGACATGAGATATATAATTTTAGTGGTGCATCATTTCTTCTTACTTCTTCTATTTTCTGTATTGCATTCTATCCACCAGATATTGCCTTCCTCTCACTATGTTTCTTGTCGATTGGCGATACATTTGCTGCTTTAATAGGTATTACTTTTGGTAAACGTAAATTTACATTTGTGAGTAAGAGTCTTGAAGGGTCTATCGCCTGCTTTTTAAGTACATTTGTATTTTCTTTATTCTATATTAACCCAATCATTGCTTTTACTGGCGCTTTAGGAGCAACAATAGCAGAGTTTATAAATATACCAGTCGATGATAATGTTAGAATTCCAGTTATTTCTGGATTGATTATGATTTTAACTTATATTTTATTGCCAGAAAATATCGAATCTTCAAGTAATATTTATCGTATTTTGTTTAAATAGGAGTCTTAGATTGAAGTTATCGCTTATAATTCCAGCATTTAATGAAGAGAGTAGTATAAAAATTCTATATAAAGAAATAATAGAACATATCTCAGGTTATGATTATGAAGTAATCTTTATTGACGACGGCAGCACTGATAAAACACTCGAGATTATGAGAGCGATTGCCCTTGAAGACACATGTGTACGTGTCATTTCTTTACGTAAGAATTTCGGCAAGTCTTCTGCCCTACAAATAGGCTTTGAAGAAGCAGATGGCGATATAGTCTTTACAATGGATGCTGATCTGCAAGATAATCCAAAAGAAATACCTAAATTTATCGAAGCAATTAATGAAGGTTATGATTTAGTCACTGGATGGAAGCAAAAAAGACATGATCCTATTTCTAAAACAATACCTTCTAAGCTTTTTAATTTTGTGACATCTAAGACATTTGGTTTGAAGCTTCATGATTATAATTGTGGTTTTAAAGCTTATCGAAACGAGGTTGTTAAAGAGATTGATGTGTATGGAGAAATGCACCGCTATATACCAGCTTTAGCAAAAGCAAAAGGCTTTAAAATTAAAGAAATAAGTGTAGAACATCGTGCCAGAAAATATGGTAAGTCGAAATATGGTTTTGAACGCTATTTAAGGGGATATTTAGACTTATTAACAGTAAAATTAGTTACTGATTTTTCCAGAAGCCCCTTGTATCTCTTTGGCGGTATTGGTACTGTCTTGTCTTCTATTGGACTCTTTATAACAGCTTATTTATTTATCATGCGTGTTCTTCATTTAACATATCTGTCTAATCGTCCAATACTTTTCTTTGCTGTACTATTACTCGTTGTAGGTGTCCAATTTATCTCAATCGGGCTTATAGGTGAGCTGCTTGTAAATCAAAGCCGTAAATATAATAAACAAAAGAATATTTCAATTAAAGAAAAGATTAATTGATAAACATTAGGGAGAATAAATGAACCAATATATAGCGCCAACTGCATCAGTTGGAGATAATACTATTTTAGGGCATAATATTGTGATTATGGATAATGTTGAAATTGGCGAAGATTGCGTTTTGGGTTGCAATGTAGTAATTCACGATAATGTAAAGATAGGCTCAGGTTGTAGAATCGACGATAATACAATAATTGGCAAAAAGCCTATGTTTTCACCTCGTAGTATTTTTAAAGATCAAAACAATTGGTCACCTACTATCATAGGAGATAATTGCCTTATTGGTGCAAATGTAATAATCTATATTCAGTGTGAAATTGGAAATAATAATCTAATTGCTGACATGGCTACCATTCGTGAAAATGTTAAAATACATGACTATAATATCATTGGTCGTGGTGTGGCTATTGAGAATTATTGTACTATCGGTAATAGAAATAAGCTTGAAACAAATGTCTATTTGACTGCATATTCAACAGTTGAAGATTATTGCTTTGTTGCTCCCTGTGTTGCTACAAGCAATGATAATTATGCGGGCCGTGATAAAGAAAGATTTAAGCACTTTAAAGGCATTACAATGAAGAGAGGCGCCAGGATAGGTGTTGGATCGATAGTCTTACCAGGTAAAACCCTTAATGAGGACTGCCTTGTTGCTGGTGCTTCGCTTGTCTCAAAAGACGTGCCTGAAAAAGAAATTTGGATTGGGAGCCCAGCAAAATATTCAAAGCCTGTTCCTGACTCTCAATTACTTGATAATAACCAAGATAAAAAGGAGTAAGAAATGAAATACCTTTTGATAATACCTACATACAATGAAATGGATAATATTGAAGCTATTATAAAAGCAGTATTTCAACAAACAGGAATACCTTTTGCACATACACATGATTCTGACAGTCAAGCTGATATTGACATAGATATATTAATAGTCGATGATAATTCTCCTGATAATACGGCAACAAAAGTCGAAGAGATGTCGCAAGAAGATAGTCGAATTCATCTTTTAAAAAGAAAAGGTAAGATGGGGCTTGGTACGGCATATGTTGAAGGTTTTATGTATTCATTAAAACATAATTATGATGCTATTATACAAATGGATGCCGACTTTTCACATGATCCGAATATGATACCCCAAATGGTAAAACTATCCGAAGAGCATGATGTTATTATCGGTTCGAGATATGTGTGTGGGATAAATGTTGTAAATTGGCCCCTATCAAGACTAATTTTGAGCTATTTTGCTTCTAAGTATGTTCAAATAATAACTCGTATGCCTATTAAAGACCCAACAGGTGGGTTTAAATGTATACGCTCTGATGTTTTAAAGAAAATTAACTTAGAAAAAATAATGGCTGATGGTTATTCATTTCAAATTGAAATAAACTTTAGAGCATGGGTAAACAGATTTGATATTCATGAAATGCCAATTGTATTTACTGATAGAAGAAGCGGTCAGTCTAAGATGTCTAAAAAGATTATCTATGAAGCAGTTTATATGGTATGGAAACTCAAGTTTATGCAATTAATCGGCAGATTATAAACAGATTAAATGAGTCTTGATAATACAAAATATTTAACAAGCCTTAAAGTTGAAAAATGCATACATCAAGGCTATGGTATTGCTTATGCAAATGATACTACTGTTTTTATAGAAAATGCCCTGCCCAATGATATCGTCGATGTTGAAGTTTTATATTTCAAAAAGAAAAACGCCTTTGCTCAAATAACAAAGATCATTGAACCATCTCCGCTAAGAAAAGACATTAAATGCAGTATATCCGACCGCTGTGGGGGGTGTAATTGGGTCAATATCGATTACCAACAACAACTTGAATTAAAAGACATTATTATAAAAGATATTTATAAAAGTTTAAATAGTGCTGCATGTGTTCATCCCATTAAACCTTCTCCGCAAGCATATCATTATAGAAATAAGTCATTCTTGCCTTTAAGTATGATTAATGGAGTGCCAGCTTATGGGATGTTTGAGCGAGGCTCGCATAATGTAAAGCCACAAAAAGAATGCTTGCTTCATCCTCTTTTGTTTAACATGATAGCTGATGAAATAATAGACTATGTCAAAGACACTAATATTAAGATATATGAAGAAGATAGCCACAGTGGCAATTTAAGGCACATTGGCATTAGAACTAATCATGACACAAGCGAAGTCCTTTTGATACTTGTTACAAAGACAAGAAAACTGCCTTTTTCAAAGCTTCTTGTTAAAAGGATAACTGATAAATTTCCTATGGTAGTTGGTATAATTCAAAACATACAGCCTGATAAGAGTAATGTTATTTTGGGAGGAGAGGAGAAAGTGCTTTATGGAAGGGCATATCTTCATGAGTTAATTGATGATCTTAAACTACAAGTACATTATAAAGCTTTTTATCAAGTGAATCATCAACAAGCTTTTACCATATATCAACACATTTTAAGCATTACTGGTGAAAATAAAACAATAGTTGACGCATACTCTGGCACAGGCACAATTGGGCTTATTTTAACAAAAAGACATAATAAAGTCATTTGCATTGAATCAAACTCTGAGGCAATAGTTAATGCAGAATATAATGCAAAGTACAATAATATTAACAATATCGAGTTTGTTCAAGGTGGGGTAGAAGCCGTTCTGCCAAAAGTAGTGAAAGATAATAAAATTGACTTGATAGTTTTTGATCCACCTCGTAAGGGATTGGAAACAGAGACAATTAACCTAATTGCAGATTTGAAGATATCTGAGATTATCTATATGAGCTGCAATCCATCAACTCAAGTGCGCGACTTAAACTTGTTTATTTCAAAAGGGTATTGCATTGATGTGATACACCCTTACGATATGTTCCCACATACATGGCATATTGAAAGCTTGTGTCATTTAAAGCTTCAATAATTTAATTTGCTTTGTCGATTGTACCTATACCATTCACGTGTTTTATTACTTTTGGATTACCATAATATTCTATTGAGCCAACACCTGATAAAGTTGCTTCTAACTCGTTTTCAGCATAGAGGCTTATTGCACCAATACCATAATTAAATGCTTTACAAGAATATGCTTTCAAGTTTTCAGTTTCAATACTGCCTACGCCTTTTAAACTTAAATATAGAGTATTAGTTGTGCCTTCGAGTTCTATTGCGCCTGTACCTTCGAGTTTGGCATTTATATTATTGTAATTTAGCTCAGTTAGCTCAATTGCTCCTACACCATTTAGTCTAATACTTAGATCGCTACCCTCTAATGGTGTGCTATTCTCAATAGACGCTGCCCCTTTTACATTAATACCTTTAATGTCCTTTAAACATATAGTTATAACCAAGTCTGCAGTTTTGTTCTTAAAAATGTGCTTTAAAGAAAAACCTTCATCTTTGCTTTTAATATAGAGTGTTTTCCCTTTAACAT
Source organism: Candidatus Cloacimonadota bacterium (assembly GCA_029553545.1). Lineage (GTDB taxonomy): Bacteria > Cloacimonadota > Cloacimonadia > Cloacimonadales > WRIO01 > JAGOCT01. The sequence goes on along the minus strand of JAKPKU010000237.1, from coordinate 52,254 downwards.
AGATGTTTAAATTATCTTTACCTTGTCCTTTAACGCTAATACTTGGCGTTTTACCCTGGGTTAAATAGATCGCACATGCAATAGAAGTCTCTACACTATTTACAGATTTTAGATCTAATTCAGTTAAGCTGGTATTACTGTTATTTGACTTTGCTTCTGTATTTAAAATGGGTAATAGTAATAATAGTACCACAATCGTTATTAAGAATATCTTGTCCATTTTACCCTCCTTGTAATACTTTAATATAGCATTTTAAGTGCCAATTTATTAAAAACCTATAATAGCTGAATAATAGAGAGAAACAGAATAATAAGCACAATAAATAATAACAAAAAGATATATTGTTTATATATTTTTGAGTGATTTGATGTTGATTAATGAATAATATAGGTTTACAGAATTGAAGAATACTGAAAACTAAAGATGTAATGTAATTGACCTGTTTCAACTAATGATAGTAATTGCTATGAAAAAAATCATCTGTAAATCAGCTCGTAGTAGGCATCTGCTGATTTAGGTGAAAATAGTTTATCAAAAACCCCATTTTGTAAACCCTATATATGTAGAGGGTGATGTTTTTATTTTTGATTCTACTTTATTCTTTTATAGGCTATTTTGGATACTATGCAACAGCCTCTAATAATCTTGGTAAATGAAAAAAGTTCAGTTTAACAATAAAATAATGTTGTAATATTAACAGGTTTTGGTTATTATAATGTGGCTGAGTATATTATATAAATGCTACTTGAAGGGCAGAGAAGATGCAGAATAAAAAAGATCTACAAAAAACTCTTGACATTTTTTGCATTCAGTCTATATTTGAATTATGAAAAAGTTATTATATTTAGTTTTATTTATTTGTATTATAGCATTATCAGGTTGTGATGTATTTACACCAAGAGAATCGGAAAAACCTGATAAGCCAGCGGAGTGGAATTCTTTCCCTATTACACCAGAAAAAACACTTGAAAACCTCTTGTTTTCATATAATTATAGAGAAAATGTGTATAATTATCAAAACCTATTTGCTGATGGATTTAGTTTCTTTTTCGACAATCAAGATGTCTCAGACTTCTCATTACCTGTTTCATGGAATAAAAGTAGTGAAACAGAAATGTTAATCAACGCTTTTCAAAGAATCAATGCAAACTCAGCAATGGCACTAACTTTAAGTAAAATAACTTCACAAAATGATAATATTCAAGTTGACCGTGCATGGTTTTATAGAAATTATGAGTTAACAATCCCACATAATATAAATGGATTACCACATGTTTTTGCTGGGCAATTTAGAATATATATGATCAAAGATAATAATGGTTTTTGGGTTATAAAAGAGTGGAATGACTATCGACTATCATCAAGTTGGACATGGGGGAGAATAAAGAATGAATTTGCGCTATAAGATTACTACAGCAATAGTTTTGTTTATTGCTTTATTCACTCTGTCATGTGAAAACCCCTTTAACCCAGGAATTGAAAATAAACAAAATAATCCAGAAACACTTGGTTATCCACCAACAACACCAGATAATGTGCTAAGAAATTTAACTTTAGCTTATAATCAAAAAGATATAGAATTGTATAAATCTTGCTTATCAAAGTCTTTTAGATTTCAAATCTTGAACTCTGATATCAGTGCTGTTGGCGTTGATTGGTGGGGCTTTGAACAAGAAGTCGAATATCATACTAATCTTTTTTCAAAGGGATCGAGCGATGGATCTTTTGCTTCACCAGACAATATTCTATTAACACTTGAAATACCCCCACAGTCATCTTGGGTAAATGATAATCAAATTGGACACGAAAACTGGGTGGTTGTTTTATGTCCTTTTTACTTGCATTTATATTACAATTATTCCTCAGATATTACTGCTATTGGATATGCACGATTTTATTTAAAGCAAGAGGATGGACGCTGGGTAATTGCTATTTGGGTAGATGAATCAATAGTTTAGAATTAGATTATGTACAGATTATTAGCAGTTGACTACGGTGAAAAGAATATTGGTTTAGCTTTAAGTGATCCACTTAGAATAATAGCAAAACCATATTTAACTTTAAATAATAACGGAATTGACACTCTGATTCAAGAAATCAATATAATAATAAAAAAAGAAAATGTAGGTAAAATAATACTCGGTTTGCCAATCAGTGTGGCTGGGTTTGATACTCAAAAAACACAAGAAGTCCGTAGGGTTTATGAAAGCTTATCAGAAAGTATAAATATCCCAATTATCTTGTGGGATGAGAGATACTCAACATCAGATGCTAAAAAGATACTAATTGAAAAAGGATTAAGTATTAAAGATAGTAAAAAAGTAATAGATCAAACCGCTGCTGCACTTATTTTAACGAGCTATTTGAAAGTAAATGTAAATGAATAAATACACTTTTTTAATCTTATCAATTATTCTATTGTTTCTCTTTATTACTGCTGTATTTTTGATAATGATAAATATTCAAGTTAAAGTAGATAATAAACTATTCACTATTAGGAACGGGCAACCTGCACGTAGTATTTCTGAAGAACTACAAACGGAAGGAATCATAAAATCAAGCTTTGCTTTTAATATACTTGTAAGAATAAAGAATTGTGACAAGCAACTAAAAAAAGGTACATATCTATTTAATGGTAAAATATCTATCAAAACTGCAATAGAAAAAATCATCAGTGGAGAAATAGAAGTAAAGCAGATAACTATACCTGAGGGCTTGTCAATGTATGCTACTATAAGACTGATAAATAGCCATGAATTAGGTTCTTTAGAGCGCATGACAGAATTAGTCAATGATTCAGTATTTACTCGCCAAATAACAGGTTTTAAAGCGTCGACCCTTGAAGGTTTTTTATATCCAGACACATATATCTTTAACAAGAATAATCAAGAAGAAGAGATTCTAAAAAAAATGGTTTTTAACCTATTTGCAAGGCTACATGCCAAAAACATTAATATTGAAAATAAAGCCCAGTTTTATCGAATACTAAAGCTTGCCTCAATTGTTGAAAGAGAAGCTGTATTTAATGATGAAAAACCACTCATTGCAAGTGTTTATATAAATAGATTAAATAAAAAGATGCTGTTACAAGCTGATCCAACTACTACCTATCATTTAGAAGAGTATGGCATCAAAAAAGGGAAGCTTTATTACAGTGATTTAAAATCTGATACACCATTTAATACATACAAACACTTTGGGTTGCCGCCTACGCCGATTTGCTCGCCCGCAGTATCAACTATAGACGCTTGCATTAATCCTGATAAAACAGATTATTTATTCTTTTTTGCAATGCCAGATAGAAGGCATATTTTCACTAAAACTTATCAGGAGCATTTAAGAAAACAAAGAGAAATGAAAAGAGTATGAAAATATATATATTAAGACATGGAGAAGCTGAGCACCTTCTGGAAGATTGGTCATTGAGAATTAGCTATAATGATTTTATTGAAAGCATTTACCGTTGGGGTGATTCAGAGTTAACTGAAAATGGCGTCGAGCAGTGTAAAGATGTCGCAAAAGAATTAGAAGGTAAATATAGTGTCGTGTTTTCCAGCCCTCTCGAGAGAACAAAGGAAACAGCAAAAATAGTAAACATTTCAAAACGTCCAATTTATTATGAAGATAATTTGCAAGAAATAACTATGAAGCCGCCTTTCTTTTTAAAAGGGATCAAGCTATCGACAAATATGTGGATTGCAACGTGCGTAATTAAGTCTTTGTACTCGTTTTTATTTATTAAGCAATTAAAAGAGATTAGAGATTTATATCGTCTTTTTTTTATGTCTGGAGAAAAAGGTATATTGGTCGTCTCTCATTCAGCGAGAATTCATGCATTATTGCTCTATGCAGTGATAAGTAAATATTGGAAATTAAAGTCAAAAAATATTAAGCCCTGTGGAGTATCATTAGTTGAATTTACTTTAGAAGGTGAACCTATTAAACAAAAAGGTGAAACAGTAACTGATTTATAAAAAAAGCGGGCTTTAAAGCCCGCTTTTCTAATTTATATAAGTGTTTTTAAATAATCTTGATCGCAATCATATGGTATCGTTATATGTCCAAGTCCTTGGTGTTTTATGTTCCATTCACTGACAGTTTTAATAGCGTTTTCATTACGTGCCCAATTTCTTCTTGCAACGCCACCCATCACATCCCAAGACAAGCCTGAAGAAACAATAGTGTCCATTCTTTTGCTTCCATCAAGCACAATACCATTACCACCATTGACTGAACGTCCGATGCCAACTCCGCCACCATTTGATAATACTACTAAAGTCATGCCACGTGCCACATTTCCAGCAAAGCATTGTGTTGCCATATCGGCTGTTAGATTACTGCCGTCATAAATATTAGAAGTTTCTCTAAATGGTGAATCTGTACCTGAAACATCATGGTGATCTCTACCGAGTATTACTGGACCAATTTCACCTTTTCTAATCATTTCATTAAACTTGAGAGCAATTCTAATACGACCTTCTTCGTCGGCATAGAGGATTCTTGCTTTAGTACCTACAACAAGTTTATTCTCCTCAGCTGATGCTATCCAATGGTAATTATCTCTATCTTGAGGAGACCTATTGGGGTCTATACAGCTCATTGCTGCTTGATCTGTTTTGTGCAAATCTTCGTCTTTGCCACTCAAACAAACCCAACGGAATGGACCATAACCATTATCAAAGCAAATAGGTCCCATAATATCTTCTACGTAAGAGGGCCAAATAAAGCCTTCATTTGTATCGACGCCATTTTTTGCAATGCTTTTTTCGCCAGCATCAAAGATAGAAGCCATAAAACTATTGCCATAATCCCAGAAATAAGACCCTTTAGCTGTTAATCGTTTAATCACTTTAAAATGACGGATTAAAGATTCATCAACAAGTTGTTTAAATTTGTTTTGGTCTTCTTTTATTAAGCGGCGACCTTCTTCGAAAGATGTGCCTGCAGGAGTGTAGCCACCTTCGTAAACAGCATGACAAGATGTTTGATCTGAAATCAGTTCGACATGGATATTATTCTCATCAAAGTACTCGAGTAGATTAACAATATTCCCATGATAGGCGATAGATATAGGCGTCTTTTTTTCTTTATATTCTTTCATCCAAAGTGCAATTTGTGACAAATCATCAGAAACAAGATTTACCCAACCTTGTGAGTGGCGTGTATCAATTCTACTTTTATCTACTTCTGCAATAATTCCGATACCGCCTGCTATCTCAGCTGCTTTTGATTGTGCACCAGACATTCCACCTAAACCTGATGATACGAAATAAACACCTTTTAGATCTTTATCAGAAGGAATATTCAAATATTGACGTCCAGCATTTAGTAAGGTAATATAAGTGCCGTGAACAATGCCTTGAGGTCCAATATACATCCAGCCGCCCGCTGTCATCTGTCCATAGTTTGCAACGCCTAAAGCAGTTAATCTTTTAAAGTCTTCTGGATTATCCCATTTGCCAATTATCAAGCCATTTGTAGAGATAACACGTGGTGCATCTGGTTTTGAGGGGAATAGTCCTAATGGGTGACCAGAGTTTACAACAAGTGTTTGGTCTTCTGTCATTACTTCAAGATATTTCTTTATTAATTGATATTGCATCCAATTTTGACACACTTGCCCTGTTTCTCCATAGGTGACTAATTCATATGGGTATAGTGCAATATCAAAGTCAAGATTGTTATCTATCATAACCTGCATTGCGCGAGCTTGTGGGATGCCTTTGTATTCATTGATTGGTTTACCATAAATTCTACCATTTGGGCGGTATCTATAGCCGTAAATTCTGCCCATTGTCCTAAGCTCTTCTAAAAATTCTGGCGCAAGAGTTTTGTGTAATTCTTGTGGCACATATCTCAATGCGTTTTTGAGTGCTGTTAACGTATCTTGCTCATTTAAGTGATATCCACGAGATGGTGCACGCCTAATGCCTTTTTGAAACTCTTTTTTCTCAGGTAGATCACTTGATAGTTTCACAAACATTGCGTCGTTAATTGCAATCTTATCCATCATTCCTCCGATTATTATTTATAAATTTTTTCTTTTTATAGTTTTTATTACTTGAAGTATAATTTTCTTGGTAAAAACCATTTTTGACAAATTCAGAGAAGTCAATTTGCCTCTCATTTAGATAGTTATATATTTTAGTTCTAAAATTAAACAATACCCTTTGGAGATGCCTGCTATCATAATTATGTCCGCTTCTAAGAATAAAAACATTAGTATTTTTGTTTAATATATAGTTTGCTGCATTTTTGTCAATAGACTCCGCAATGACTCCTAAATAAGCGTTTGGATTACATTTGAATAATTGTTGTTTGATAACATCAACTTGATTATACTCTTTTTTACCATAGCTTTTAAAAACCATAAATATAAGGAGTGGGTATTTAAAGGAGTCATTTTTAAATCCCTGTTTGCTGACAGCCTTATATTGCATAAACATTTTTATACATAGTGAGAAAACAGGGTCACTTGATTCAAATTCAATTTGATTGTGCGCAACAATATTTGAAAAAGAACACAGTTTTAGATGCATATTATAATTAAACGATTGTAGATTTAGCTCTAATGATGGTTCATTTAATAAACCAGAAGGTTTAAGCAAATAACTAATTATATCGTGTAAATAAGATATATTGAAGACAGGATCTGATTCTTGAAAACCGTTTTCAAAATCTTTATTCTTAAAGAGAAATTTTGGATTTTTTAAATATTGTAGGTGGCTACTTAAGGCTTTTGCCATTGCCTCAAAGTTTTCCATATTATAATCTGCATTTAGACTTTTTAATACTTTACTCCAACTAAGCAAAACTTCATTGTAATACATGGTTTTAATAGGGTTTTCTTCAAGTTTTTTCAAATCTTGTACTGCTTTTTGATAGGTCATTAATTACCTCATATTTAGTATTTGTAAATCAGATGGCGCCCCCGAGCCGATTCGAACGGCTGACCTTTTTCTTAGGAGGAAATTGCTCTATCCTACTGAGCTACGGGGGCATTTTTAGCTTTTAAGCTATAATTTTAGCTATAATAAAGAGAAGACCATAAGCCGAATTCTGTATTTTGCTTAAAAGGCAAAACAATGTCTATTCATCTCAGCCGTATATCGCTATCCAAATGGCTCATTTGAGACGACTTTAGCTACCTACCCAAGTGATATGCAAAACGGACAATTCTGCTTGTATAAAACAAAATCACTTCTATTTGGTATTGCACCAGATAAAGCTTTCCGAGCTCATATCGTCACCGACATGACTGGTAGTCTCTTACACTACCATTTCACCCTTACTTGATAGCATGTATCAAGCGGTTTATTTCTGTGGAGCTTGTTACGCATCGCTGCGTCTTCCCGTTAGGAAGTATCTTGTCCTGTGGTGTTCGGACTTTCCTCTCGCTATTGCGAGCAGACATTTAGTCTTCTCTTTAACACTCTATAATAATTTAATTATCAACATTTGGGGCAATAATTCGCCCGCAATTCTCGCAATAATTTACATTGTCATTTTGTTTTATTTCAATTAGCAATTGCGGTCTGATATGAAAACCACATCCACCGCATGAGTTGCCATTTAGAAATACAACTGCTTTGCGATTCTTATTTTTTATTAATTGAGCGTATTTTTTTACCAAAGACATTGGTATTTCATGAGCAATTGAATTTCGATTGCCTTTTAGCTCAACAATATCATCTTCGACTTTTATGATTTCCTTTTTTAGGATATCTTCATTTTCACTTAATGCCTTTTTGGCTGATTTAAGGCTCTCTTCTGCTTGCTTTTTTCTTTCTTTTAATGCGGTTTCTTCATCCATCACAGCAATTAGTTCTGACTCAAAATTAAATATCTTATCTTTTAATGTTGATATCTGGCTGTTCAGAGCCTTATATTCTTTATTGTTTTTGATTCCATCGAGTTGTTGTTCATACTTTCTGATACTATCTTTTTGGTTTTTTACATCAAGCTCTTTATCTTTTTGTTTTTTGACATTATTATCAAGCTCGATTGATATTTTTGAAAGCTCTGCCTCACAAATATCTACGTCGCTGATTAATTCGCTTAATTTGTTTGGTAAATCATTTTTTAATACATATTTATGACCAATAATATCGTCGATTTCTTGCATTTTAATGAGAGTCTCTAACTGTTTATTCATAAAATTACTCCTTAAATAACAGGCTTATATCCATAGATTGATAAGAATGGGTTAATGAACCACTTGAAATATAGTCAACTCCTGTAGCAGCTATAGCTTCAATAGTATCGAGCTTAACATTGCCTGATACTTCCATTTCAACTTTTCCTTTGTATAAATTAACAGCTTCACTTACTTGATCAAGCAACATATTATCTAACATTACTCGATCAACATTATTATTAACGGCCTCTTGAAGCTCAGTTAAATTTTTGACTTCAACTTCGATTTTATAACTTGTATTCTTTGATTTGATTCTTGAAACAGCTTCTGTAATAGATCCAGCTGCTAGGATATGATTATCTTTTATCATAATCATATCATATAAACCAAAACGATGATTAAAAGCTCCACCTGTGCGGACTGCATATTTTTCCAGGCTTCTTAATAGTGGGGTAGTTTTTCTTGTGTCTAAAAGCTTTGCATTATAGGGTTTAATCAGATCTACATGTTTTCGGGTGAGAGTTGCAATACCGCTCATTCTTTGTAAAAAATTCAATGCCACCCTTTCTGCTTGCAAAAGAGAGCATGAGTAACCTTCTACTTTGGCTATAATATCGCCTTTCTCTACAAAATCACCGTCTTTTTTGTATGCAACCCAACGTGTCGATGAATCAATATAAAGAAAAGCCTGCTTTGCAACATCAAGCCCACAAATTACGCCTTGTTCCTTTGCAATTAAATGAGCAAGTGACTCTTTTTTAGGTAAATCAAGATACTGTGTAGTGAGATCGCCTGTGCCAATATCTTCTTTGTAAGCTAATACTATTAGTTCATTAATATTCATTTATACCCCATATTCTTGTTCATAATTCCAATTTAATTAATATTTAAAATATGTCAATAAACAATTTGATTTTTTTTGTATAGAGTTAAATAAGCTCATAACTACTAATTATTGCTGGTGACTTTAAACTGTCGAGAACCTTTTCTATCAGAACACCCTCTTTGATATTTCTATCTCTGGCAAAAGTGCTACGAATCGCTTGCGAGGTAAATTGGACAGCACGATCAATTGCAATTGGCAAAGAATCAGCTTGTAAAAGGCTACCAATTAAGACGCTGGTAAAGATATCGCCCGTGCCTGGATATGACGCTGGTAAATAACTACACGATACCCTCCAAAACTTATTGATAGCTTTTGTGTATGCAATTACGCTTGTTAAATGAGGATTTTGATCATTCTGTACTCCTGTAATAACTACGTTCTCAGGTCCTTTTTGCGATAATTGAAAAGCCCAATCTTTGATTTGTCCTATTTCTGGAGTGTTTATATATGGGATATCCAAGAGAAGACATAGCTCAGTTAGGTTTGGAGTTATTGTATTTGCTTTGCTGATTAAGACTTTCATTTGCTCTATTAATCCAGTTGTCATGGGTTTGTAAGCTTTACCATCATCTCCTAAAACGGGGTCGACAACAACAAGCAAATCATCATTTTGATAATAATCTATGACATCTCTAACTATATCAATTTGCTGCTCTGAGCCCAAAAAACCACTATAAATTGCATCAAATTTAATGTTCTCTTTTTTCCAATGGTTCAAAAATAGCTTCATCTCTTTTGTTAAATCAAGCATTTCAAATCCATCATATTCAGTATTAGAAGATAAAACAGCTGTTACAAGAGGAGTAACTTGTACGCCCATCGTTGATAGTATTGGGATTATCGCAGTCAGTGATACTTTACCTAATCCAGAAAGGTCATGTATCGCAGCAATCCGAGGTATTGGGTTTTTCATTTGAAAAGCCTCCTTTCATTACAATTGTCTTATTAAGATGATTATTGATCAAAATAATACAAGGCAAAAATTTGTCAAGTATAAGCTATAAGATAATACAATATATTATATTACTAAGGCTGTTCATTAATGCAAAATTCAGCTTTACAGACTCGAACGATACTAAATACGGAGAACAGATGGAAGAAATGTAATTGATCTGAGTCAACTAAGGATAGTTGTTGAAAAAAAAATCATCTCTAAACCCGCTCGTAGTAGGCATCTGCTGATTTGGGCGAAAATAGTTTTCGAAAAACTCCATTTTATAAGCCCTATATATATAGAGGGCTTTGTTTTTATTTATGATTCAGCTTTATTCTTTTATAAGATATTTTGGTTACTATGCAATAGCCTTTTTAAACATACAATTTAATTAATAATATTAATAATAAGTTCTTTTTTTTGTTATCCTGGCAGCGTAAAGCATTGAGATTAAGAAATCTTAAAATACTAAGTATAGCTAAATACGAATGGATATCTATAAATATTATCACAAAAAGTCAATTTACTTTTGAGAGTATTAAAGAAAACAATCAAATATAATGTGAATTTTCTTGACAAAAATTGTTATAGTTTTAATTTGTTTAAATATAGTGTGAATATTATATTTTATTTAGTAAAGCTTCTTATGCTTTCAAGGGAGGATTTATGAATTTAAAAAGTGTCATCATGGATAGCGATGCTATTGATAGAGCTTTAAAACGTATGGCACATGAAATTATTGAACAAAACAAAGGATTGGATAATCTCTATTTAGTTGGGATAAGAACACGAGGAGTTCCTATAGCTCAAAGATTGCAAGGTTATTTAAAATCCATAGAAAATATAGACATTCCTGTTGGATTATTAGATATTACTCTTTATCGTGATGATTTAACCACAATTGCACATCAACCAGTTATAAAGAGCTCGTCAATCAACTTTGAACTTGTAGGTTCACGAATAGTTTTATGTGATGATGTTTTATACACAGGGAGAACAGTAAGAGCTGCTTTGGAAGCATTATTGGACTATGGACGACCAAAAGAAATACAGCTTTGTGTACTAATTGATCGTGGTCATCGTGAATTGCCAATTAAAGCAAACTATGTTGGGAAGAATGTACCCACTTCATCAGATGAAATTATTAAAGTCTGTTTTACAGAAACAGATGAAGAAGATTCTGTTAAAATCTGGGTAAGGTGATGATATATGGGTTTTTATAAAAAAACATTAGACATAATTCAAGCAAACAATAGTTCTGTTTGTGTTGGATTAGATAGTGACATAAATAAAATTCCAGATTGCCTGAAGAATGACCCAAACCCTATATGGCGCTTCAATAAAGAAATAATCGATACAACAAAGAGTGTCGTTGCTGCTTATAAACCAAACTATGCATTTTATTTATCTGCTGGGAAAAAAGGTCTTGAAGCACTTGAAAAAACAATTGAATATATACCTACACATATACCTATAATTTTAGATGTAAAATGCGGTGATATAGGCAATACGATGGAGCATTATGCAGATGGTTATTTTGACGAAATGAAAGTAGATGCAATTACTGTAAATCCACTTATGGGTAATGATGTATATAATGCTATTTTTAAAAAAGAGAATCGTTTTGTATTTTCTTTAGCTTTGACTTCTAACCCTTCAGCAAAAGATTATCTTTTACCAAATGATTTATTCAAATCTATTTCTCAAGATATAAATAAATGGGGAAAATCAAAAGTAGGTGCCGTTGTTGGCGCAACTCAGACTGAGCAGCTAAGAACTCTACGAGAAGTCATGCCTGAGTCTTTATTCCTTGTACCAGGTGTTGGGGCACAAGGTGGATCAGTAAAGGATGTAGCTGTTAATGCAAAAATTAATTCTGATTTATCTGGCTTCTTAATCAACTCATCGAGGGCAATAATATTTGCCGATAGCTCAACAAACTTTGCAGAAGCTGCTTATAAGTCTGCAAATAGCTTGAGAATTGAGATCAATGACTATCTATAATATAGTATTAAGAAAAAATGAACAAATAATAATATGAAATATAATCAACAAAACAACAAAAAAATAAAGGAGAGCCAATATGCAAAAAATGACGGTTGATCCTAACTACTGCAAAGGCTGTGGTTTGTGTATTAGTGTGTGTCCTCAGAAAGTTATAAGATTTTCTGAGAATATCAATGAAAAAGGTTATCATTACGCAGAATGTTTTGACCAAGAGAAATGCATTGCTTGTGCAATGTGTTACAGAACTTGCCCCGATGTGGCAATAACAGTTCAAAAGTAAGGAGGAAAGATGGGCAACAAAGTTTTAATGAAAGGTAATGAAGCAGTCGCAGAGGCAGCTATTCGTTCAGGATGTAGATTGTATTTTGCATACCCAATTACTCCTCAGAGCGAGTTGATCGAATATATGGCAAAGATGATGCCAAAAGTAAAAGGAACATTCTTGCAAGCTGAAAGCGAAGTTGCAGCAATTAATATGGTATACGGTGCAGCAGGTATGGGAAAAAGAGTCATGACTTCATCATCATCACCAGGTATATCTTTAAAAATGGAAGGTATCTCTTATCTTGCTGGTGCAAGACTCCCAGCAGTCATCATTAATGTTCAACGTGGTGGTCCAGGTCTTGGTGATATTCAACCAGCTCAAGGCGATTATTTTCAAGCAACCAAAGGTGGCGGACATGGTGATTATCGCTTAATAGTTCTCGCACCAAGCTCAGTACAGGAATTTGCCGACATGGCATCAGATTCCTTTGATTTAGCTGACAAATATAGAGTTCCTGTGATGATTTTATCAGACGGGCTTTTAGGTCAGATGATGGAACCTGTTGAATTTAAAGAATACAAAACAGACAAAGAAATCGAAGAACTCGGTAAACAGCATTATGATTGGTGTATTCATACAAATGAAGACGGAAAAGGTCATCACCATAATGAAATCAACTCTCTTGAAATAGATCCAAATGTATTAGAACGTCATGTGCTTAATTTAGAACAGATTTATAAAGAAATCGAAAAAAATGAAGTAAAACATGAAGAATATAACATCAATGATAATAATGAATTTGTTTGTGTTGCATTTGGAACAGCAGCGCGTATTGTGAAATCTGCAATAGATGATCTAAATGCAGAAGGTCGCAATATTGGTTTAATTCGCCCAATTACTGTATGGCCTTATCCATATAAAGAAATTGCAAAAACTATACATGGAAATGTAAAAAGAGTGTTTGTATTCGAATTGAACTTAGGACAAATGGTTGAAGATGTTAAACTTGCTGTAAATGGTAAAGTTCCAGTTGAATTTATGGGTAAAGTTGGCGGTTTAGTGTTTACCCCAGAAGAAATTAAAGAAAAAATTAAAGCTTATTTATAGGAGAAGTACATGGCAATTATAGCAAAAAGACCTGATTCACTACGTGAAGTCAGTTTTACATATTGTCCCGGCTGTATGCATGGTGTAGCACATAGACTTATCGCAGAAACCGTTGACGAACTTGGCTTAAAAAATCAAATGACAGGTGTGGCTCCAGTTGGCTGCTCTGTATTTGCATATAAATTCTTTGACTTTGATATGGCTCAAGCAGCTCACGGGCGTGCACCAGCTGTTGCTACTGGTATGAAAAGAGCACGTCCAGAAATGAATGTTTTTACATATCAAGGCGACGGTGACTTGGCAGCTATTGGTACCGCTGAAATTGTTCATGCAGCAAATCGTGGCGAACATATTTCAGTTTTCTTTGTAAACAATGCAATTTACGGCATGACTGGTGGACAAATGGCTCCAACTACATTACCTGGAATGAAAACAACTACATCTCCATATGGACGTGATGCCAATGATATTGGTTATCCTGTAAGAGTTTGTGAGCTTCTTAATACACTTGAAGCACCATATTATATTGAAAGAGTATCTTTATTAAGCGTGCCAGAAATTATCAAAGCTAAAAAAGCGGTTCAAAAGGCATTGACTTACAATAAAGAAGGACGTGGATTCACATTTATAGAATTTGTATCAACTTGCCCAACTAACTGGGGATTAGATCCAGTAAAATCACAACAATGGGCAAAAGAAAACATGATTCCATTCTTCAAACCAGGTGTCTTTAGAGATAAAGGGACTGAAGGAGGTCAAAAATGAAATCTGAAATGATATTCTCAGGCTTTGGTGGACAAGGCGCTTTAGCAATCGGTAAATTTATCGCACAATCAGCTATGAGCGAGGGTAAAAATGTATCTTGGTTACCATCATACGGACCAGAAATGCGCGGCGGTACTGCAAACGTATCTGTTGTTGTTTCTGATACAGAAATCGCCTCTCCTGTTGTTTCTTTTCCTCATATAATGGTTGCATTAAACCAGCCATCATTGGATAAATTTGGACCTTCAGTTAAAGCTAATGGTTTAATTGTGGTAAATGAAGATCTTTGTCCAAATGTTGTAAAAAGAGACGGCGTTGATTATGTTGTTGCGCCTCTTAATAAGATTTCAAAAGAAATTGGTGATGATAAAGTTTTAAATATGATCGCTATTGGAATCATTATTGAGAAAACCAATATTATCAAATACGATACTTTAGCTGACCACCTTACATCTTTTTTAAAAGATAGAAATGCAGAATTATTAGCATTAAACCTTGAAGCAATTAAAAAAGGTATGGAATTGGCAAGATAATTAGTTACAATAAATAAATGGGGTCAGTTAGCCACTGACCCCATTAAATATAATACAGGGTTATGTTATGAAATATTATGATTTTCCTGATCTTTATGATTTGTTTTACTCAGAAGCTTTTGAAGATGAATGTTTGTCTTTTTATAAGTCGATTTTTGCTAAAAAGAAATTTCAAGACATATTAGATTGTTCTGTCGGAACAGGCAAAATGTTGTTACCAATGGCTAAATTAGGATATTCATGTACAGGATCAGATATCAATCAAAACATGATCCGTAAAGCTAAAATTAACTTTGCAAAAGAGAATTTGATTGCACAGTTTATTCTGTCTGATTATAAGGAATTGTCTAAAAACATGAAAAGAGACTTCGATTGTGTTATGTGCACTGGTAATTCTTTAGCTCATACAAAGAATGAAGATTTAGAAAACACAATCAAACAGATGGATAGCGTACTGAGACCTGGCGGTACTCTCTATATTGATAGTCGAAATTGGGATAATATTCTCAAAAGACAACAGCGGTTTTATTTGTTTAACCCAATCATTAGAGATAAAGGGCGAGTCAATTATGTGCAAGTTTGGGACTATAATAAAAGTGGTTCAATTACTTTTAATTATCTTATTTTTGAAGAGATAGATAATAAAATAGCCAGTAAAAGGCAGTTTTATGAAATATATTATCCATTTACTTTTGAGACAATTAAAGGTATTATTGAAGGATTAAACTATCAGAACTTTAAAGTATCAAAACTTGGTAACCAAAACGAAACTGAATTGGAGAAGATAGAGTGGTATGCAATTACCGCAGAAAAACCTATTGAAGGTTTTGTAAGCGAACCTAAAGATAAAAAAATAAAACTTTTCTAATGAGAAATTACCATTATTACAACCTTCTTATAGTACTACCTCTTGCCTTTTTAGTGATATTTTTTTATTATCCTATTCTGTTTATACTACAAAAAGCATTTATACAAAATGGTTCATTTACCTTTGATGTATTTACTAATATTTTTCAACAAAATTGGCAACGTTCAGTTATCTTTTTTACTTTTAAACAAGCTATATTAAGCTTATTTTTTACTCTATTAATTGGTTTACCAATTACTTTAGTATTTTCATATTATGACTTTCCATTTAAAGATAAGATTAGAGCAGTATTGATGGTTCCTTTTGTATTGCCTGGGATCAGTGTTGCACTGGGATTTATACTTTTTTATGGGCAACAAGGTTTTGTAAATAAGATATTATCTTTTTTTAATCTAAATATCCAGATCTTATATTCATTAAAAGCAATACTAATGGCTCATGTTTTTTATAATGTCCCCTTATTAGTCAAAATGCTTAGCGATACCTTAGAAAGCTTTAATTCTAATCTAATTATCTCATCAAGAACACTTGGAGCAAATAGGTTTATTAGTTTTTTTAAAGTCACGATCCCTTGTATTATGCCAGCCTTGATTAATGTCTCTGTTTTAATATTTCTTTATTGCTTTATGTCATTTGGAATAGTCTTAGTATTAGGAGACATAAAATATACTACCATTGAAGTAAATATTTTTATCTTTGTTAAACACTTATTAGAAACAGAAAAAGGTATAGCTTTAAGCTGTATTCAAGTTCTTATTTCATTGATAATGCTCACATTATCCTCGATCTTTACCAAGAAAAATGAAAGAGTCCTTGGATTAACAAAAGGACCAAAACAACTTAGTACCCCTTTGTTTAAAAAAATAAACAGTTTAAAAGTAATATCAATAATAGTATTATCTCTTTTCTTAGTGTTTATAATTTCACCGTTACTGTCAATATTTGTATATTCATTTAAAACATTTTTATTATTCTTAACTAAGCTTTTTCAATTTGATCCTTATATCGGTACTTATACATATCAGCCCATTTTAAATAGTGTCATCTTGGGCTCGTTAGTAGCACTGATTAGCTTGGTAATTAGCCTTTTATTTAGAGTTTCATTATCACACTGTAAATATAGAAAGGCAATCGAAAGCTTAATACTATTGCCATTAGGCATTTCTGGTATAACTTTTAGTTTAGGCTATTTATTTATTTTTAAGTCAGCGATGCACAAACCTTTTATGCTGTTAGTAATAGCTCAGTCCATTATTTGTTTACCTTTTTGTTATAGCTCCATATCTGCTGCTATTGATAGTGTTGGGATAAATTTGATACACTCTGCACAAAGCCTTGGTGCTGGTATGAAAAAAACATATATCAAAGTCGTTTTGCCTTTAATCTATAAGCCTTTAATAACTGCTCTGTCTTTTTCTTTTGCAATATCATTAGGTGAAATAAGCTCTGCTTCAATGCTCGCAAACAGGTTTGTAACAATCCCTATTTGCATTTATCGATATATATCTGCAAGGCAATTTGCATCAGCTACAAATATGTCTTTACTTTTAATCTTTACAGCAATCGTCGTATTTAGTGTTGGCGAGAAAATAAAATATTTAAACTTTGAAAGGAATTGATTAATGAAAAAGTATTACATCGTTTTATTATTACTGTTTGTTCTTGTGCTAAATATTTATGGAGAGAAGTTAATTATTTTGCATACAAATGACCATCACGGGAGGCCTTTTGGTTTTAAAGAAAACGAAATAATGGTAGGCGGATTACCAGCACGTGCAACAATTATTAATCAGATTAGAGAAGAAAATAAAAATGTTATTCTATTAGATTGTGGTGATATTAATGATGGATTATTTGAATCAAACTTGTTTAATGCAGCACCTGACTTCTTAGGATATAATTATCTAAAATATGACGCAATGACTTTAGGAAATCATGAGTTCTATAAATCACTACAAAACTTAAAAGACCAACAAATAGAGGCGAAATTCCCATTCTTATGTGCTAATATTCTAAATAAAGATGGATCATATTTAGCTGAGCCATATTTAATTATTGAGATGAATGGACTTAAAATTGGAATAATTGGGTTGACTACTACTACCATTGAATACTCAGCACCAATCGCTGTCACTAATGAGCTACAGATAATCGATGAAGTAAAAGTTGCACAACAAATAGTAGATTTAATTAAAGATAAAGTCGATTATATCATTGCCTTAACTCATTTAGGCATAAATAAAGATGACAATTATGGTTCATTAAGATTGGCGAGATTAGTTGATAATATTGACCTTGTAATTGATGGGCATAGTCACACATACCTTGAAAAACCTATTTTTGTAACAAATGAAAAGACAAAGAAAGAAGTGCCTGTTGTACAAGCGAATTGCTGGGGTACACATATTGGCAAGGCTGAGTTTGATATTTCTGATAAAGGTCTTACTTTTTTGAATTGGGAGCCTATAAGTATCGTTTCAACAGAAAAAGATGATAAAGTATTACACGATCTACTGTCGCCCTATTTAAAAGAAGCAACACAATTAATGGGAGAAATAATCGGAAAGTCTGATAAGTATTATGGTACAGAAACTGTTCGTATGAAAGAAAACGAACTTGCAAGCCTCTGCGTACAAGCAATGTTATGGTATTATGAAAAAGAAAAGCCTGACTTTAGTGTGACAAATGGAGGTGGCGTTAGACATTTTCTAAATAAAGGCGATGTTAAAAAAGAAGATATTTACAATGTGTTTCCATTCGATAACTACACAGTTTTACTTGAATTAAGAGGTGCTGATATAATAAACATTGTTGAAAAATCTATTAATACAAAAGTTAATACTGGCGGGTACTTACATTTTTCTAATAATATAAAAATAACTCTCAATGCCAATAAGAGCATTGAGCAGATAAAACTGAATAACAAAGTAATTGAAGCAAATAAAACATACAGAATACTTACTAATTCGTATTTGGCAAATGGGGGAGACTCTTATACAGAGTTTTTAAATGGTAAGAAATTATCAATATCTCAAAAGTTCGATCGTGAAATAGTAGTTGACTATATAAAGACCAAACTTAATGGTAAGATTAAAATACAAATAACCCCTCAAATAATCAAAGCTTCTAAATAAAGGTTTTATATGAAAAGAGTATTAGTTAGCGGTGCAAATGGTTTTGTTGGTAGCCGACTTTGTAATTATTTAGCTCAAAAAGGCTATAATGTAATTGGTTTAGTCCGTGAGGGATCCAACACAGCTTTGCTTAACGGAAAAGTAACAATAAAGTGTGTTGATTACCACGACAAGGTATTAATTCAAAGCCTTATTGATAATACTGAAATTATGGTACATTGCGCAGCGCAAACAAAAGCTCGGTCATTTGAAGAGATATGTAAAAATAACGTTGATTTAACATGTAATTTAGTTCATATAGCCAACCAATCAGAAAAGCTTGAGCATTTTATTTTCATAAGTAGTCAAGCTGCTGGTGGTCCTGGCGATGATAATAGCTCAGTAAAAGAAACTGATATACCTCAACCTGTTAGCTGGTATGGTAAATCAAAATTATTAGCTGAAAAGAATATTCAAAGGTTTTGTAAAAAGAATTGGACAATACTACGCTCAGCTTCTATTTATGGACCAGGGGATAAAGACTTTTTAGCATTTTTCCAGCTCGTTAATAAACATATAGCCTTACATCCAGGCACAAATGACAAGTATATAAGCTTAATCTATATTGATGATTTCATAAGAATAATTGAAACTACAATGAATAATGAAAAAGCTTTTTCACAAGTGTTTTATTGCTCAGACGGGCGCATTTATACAATTAAAAGCTTTATAAATAACTTAGCTTTGGCGATGGGTAAAATAATAGTATCTTTCTCTATACCAGATTATTTAGTGTTAATGTCAGGTTCTATAACAGAAATGCTTGGCAGATTAAACAAAAAACTACCCATTTTTAATGAACAAAAGGCAACCGAATTTAAACACAAGAACTGGTTGTGTTCAAATTCTAAACTTGTTAACACTTTGGGATTTAAACCCAGAAAACAACTCTTAGATAATTTATCTATTACATACAATTGGTATAAATTGCACAATTGGATTAAGGACTAAAATGAAAACATCTTTAACCAAATTATTAGTTTTTATTTTTCTAAGTATCAATGTTTTATTATTTGCAGACAATTACATAGTCGTTCCTGATTCATCTAAGGCAGAAGTGATAAAACTTGCTAAACCAGAGTTCCCAGACAACCTTCGAATTAAAAAGCAGATAGTTGAAATTCAATTATTAATTAAGGAAGACGGATCTTTTGAAATATTACATATGCCTGAAAGCGCAAATGATATATCAATGTACATCATTGACGCACTGAATAAAAGCATTTTTACACCTGCTTATAAAAATAAAGAAACAGTAGCCGAAGAGCTGGTAGTGATATTCGAAATAGAAAACAATCAACCTAATATTTTTGATAAATTATTTATGAAAAAGAAAGGTATTGATCCAGATACACTTAAAATACAGATTGAAAATTATATAGAACGAAACATAGCAGAAAAGGATAAATCATACTATAATAACTTTTATTACCCTGTAAATGTATATCCAAAAGGATTATTATATCATAATCAGATTATTAAGAAAAATGGCTTTATAAGTAATTATAACAATAAAAACCTTAACCTTTTATATCAAAATAATATTAATTTATATCATTTTGAAGAAAATAAGATTAATATCACAAATATCCATACTCAAAACTATCCAGAGCAAGTTATGCTGATTTCTGCTGATTTAGCAATGGCAGAGAACAACATTTCTTTTGCAAATGTTAAAGCAGAAAAGAACCATGTTTTTAACATAGAGAATTTATTGTTTGAGAGCAGTTTTCTTGCTTATCAGGGAGAAGTCCCTCAGATTAATGAAAGTGCAGCAATCATGCGAAATAGCGTTTCCTATAAAAGAAACGGCTTTAATGTAAATATTGGATATGAAAATCATGACCATGATTATTCTTCAGAGCGCTTGAATAATTACTATTTTGCTAATGGGATAGAAGACTTAATAAATGAGAAAAGCTATGAATCTTGGGCTTTAGGTTCTTATAAAAACTTATTTTTGGGTTACAACAAAGTTCATGAAAAACAGAGTGTTAGCTCTATGCAAAAAATCGATTTTCAGAGCAAATCTTATCTATTAGGCATACAACTACCCAAACCACTTTTTAATAACAAATTCGACCTATTTTGGCAGTATTACACCAAAGATCTTAATACCGACTTAGACTCTATCTCATATAATAAAGAAGTAAATTCATTATTAGGAGTTAATCATAATTTTAATAAAGGCATCTTGTCTTTTGACAATGAATTCATATACGATGCTAAAAATTCTGAGAAACAGTTAAGTTCCAAAGCTGACATTACCTTTATGAAACACTATGCACTTGGGGTTTCTTTTTATAATAACAGTTTTAATTCTATCTTTAACAAGAACCTTTTTGTTAATCAGAATGTAAAAAATCAAATAGGCATTAACCTTGCAATGAATTGGGCACAGAGCAATTCAGAAATAGTCATTGGCAATAGAAAGCAAAGCCAGACTCTTTACTACGATAATATGTACAGTCAAGAAGAAAGCTATGCATTTGTCACTCTTAAAAATAATATTTCTATACCATATAGCTTATATACTTTGAATATGAGACAATTACTTGAATACCAAAACACTGATATCCTACACTACGAACCAAGGTTTTTAAATAAAACTCAAATCGCAATTAAGAGAGATTTTCATAGAGACAACTATGTAACTCTTGGCGTTGATACATATTTTGCAGATCAAGTTATTACTAAAACTGCTATTAGTGAACGTTCTTTTATTACTGATATTTTTGCAAAAATACAGATAACAAAGCTTTTTGACATTACAATTAAAGCCCATAATATCACCAATGAAGGAAGCTATTTAGCAGAAGAAATCAACTTAATGCAGTTTTCTGGTCAAATACGCTGGAACTTCTTAAATTAATTATTAGCCATGGCATAAAAAATGCATATATTATTATAAAAAAGGAGATATAATGCATCAATCACATAAAAAGGTATTTATAATTGCGTGCATAGTAGCTGTCGGCTGGCTAAATGCACTGTTTGCTGAGAAATATGAATTAGTCGATTTAATAAGCATTGCAATACAAAATTCAAATAGTATGCAGCTTGAACAAATTCAAAAAGATATTACAGATCAAAACTATAATTCAGCAATATATGATTTCTTACCAAATGCCGATTATAATCTCTCTGCGCAAGATGGGACAATGGGTCGGCAATATAATTCCTCTTTGTCTGTTTCAAAAAACATTTATTTAAATGATCCAACTTATTTTAATTTTAAAAAAACACGACTTGAAAAAACTAATAGCAAACTCGAATTTGAAGATAAGAAAAAAGAAATAGCTTTGAATGTATTTTATCTATTTATAGATATACTCCAGACTCAAAAGAATATAAATATCCTTAATGAAAACTTCCTCTTGCAAAAAAAGATATATGAACAAATAAACATTCAGTATTTGAACGATAAAAAGACAATATACGATTTACAAGCCAGCCAAATAGATACACTGACTGCAATGACCGATCTGTTAGAGCTTGAGAAGACTTTGTATTCAAAAAGGCAAGACTTATTTCAAATGCTCAATACCGAGGATTTAGGATATGAATTTGAGGATATTGAATTATCAAATACAGATAGTATCGAAAACGATTTTACTGATAATAATGCAATCAAGATCAGTGAAAACAAGTTAAAACAAAACAAACTAAATATCACTTCCTCCCAATTATCGCTCTACCCAAATATCTATTTCGGTTATGCTTATAGAGTTGGGGTTACCGATAAAGAGGCTAACCCTATTTTTAAACCAAAAGAGTATGATGATTCTTATACTTATGGGGTCTATTTCTCATACCCATTGTTTAGCTTTTTAGATAAAGGGTCAGTGCATAGTGTACAAAAAAAGCAAAGTAAGATGTTAGAGATTAACCACAAAGACCTTACCAGCCAGCAAAAGGTCAAATACCAGCAATCAATTAATGAGTTCAATATTTATAAACAAAGCTATGAAATATACAAGCAAAAGCTTGCATTATCAACAACTCACTTAGAAATTGCACAAAAGCGTTTTGAAATGGGTCTGATAAATATTCTTGATCTTGATAAATCAAGAATACAATACCTCGAAGCACAGTTAAGCATGAATTCTAAATATTATACACTTTTAAAAAAGCAACAAGAATTGAATTATCTCAAATCTAATAAAATATTAGATAGATGGTAGGGGAGGGCAAATGAAGAAAAAATCTAAAAAGAAATGGGTCGTATTGGCAATAATAATCATTATTATAGTAGCTATTCTAATATTCGTTTTTGCCAAGAAAAAAGATAAAGTAGTCGATACTCAAAAAATACAAACTCTTGAAGTTACTCTGGGAGAAATAACCATCAAAATAGAAGAAATTGGTGAAATACAACCCATAAAAGAAATTGCAATTAAATCAAAAATTAGCGGCAAGGTGTTGAAACTATATGTTGATGAAAATGATTATGTAAAAGTTGGCGATTTAATAGCTGATATAGAACCTGATTACAATCAAGCCCGTAGTATATCATCAATCAAAAATGAGCTTAAAGTTGCTGAAATTCGGCTCAGAAATGCAGAAAATAACTTTGAAAACATACAAACTTTACACCGTGGCGATTATGTATCAACAAAAGAATTTGATGATGCAAAAGATGAACTCGAAAAGGCAAGGCTTGACTACAATATAACATTAGACCAGTTTAATTTAATAAAAGAAATTGATACTTCAAATAATGTCTCAAAAGTGTACGCAACAGCTTCAGGAACTGTTATAGAGCGCAATGTAGAAGAGGGGGAGATGGTTTCTTCAAGTAATAGTTCATATAGCGATGGAACTGTTTTAATTAAAGTGGCAGACATAACTCAAATGCTCGTCAAAACCACTATAAATGAGGTTGATATTGCAAAAATTAAGATGAAACAACAATGCGATATACATATTGATGCCTTCCCATATGACTCTTATAATGGCTTTATTAGTAAGATCTCAGCAAAAGCTATTTCTGAAAACAATGTTAAAGTCTTTCCTGTAGAAATCGTTATAAGTCAAAAAGATAATCGATTAAAACCAGGACTTTCAGCCAATGTTACAATATACGGTGAAAAACGCTCTAAAATTGTAACTATACCAATTAGAGCAATCTTTAATGATGAACAAGGCAATGACATAGTATACTTTGCAACAGAAGACTCTATTAAGCAAAGTGTACAAGTGAAATTGGGTATCAATGATTTACAAAAAGTAGAAATCTTGCAGGGGCTAAAGGCTGGCGACCGTATTTCCTTACAAGAACCTAAAAAACAGAATGGACAAGAATCAATGTCCATATCCTTTTAAAGGTAAGAAAAATGAAAAGTAAGAATAATGTGCCAGATTTGGGTGTACAAGGTTTTTCGTTATTTAAAAATAAAAGCCAATGGAAATATGATAACCCAAAGTTTGGAGACCACATCAGGGTAAAAAGATGGGATACCTTTACGCCATATTACAATCATGGTATTTATGTAAATGATGATGAAGTAATCCATTTTTCAACTACAAAAATCGGGCTTAGACAAGAGATCATTGTATCATCTCTTTCTGAATTTTTAAATGGGGGCAATGTTGAAGTTCGATTATACAATGAGAAAGAAAAACAACAGATTAATAGACCTGAGCAAATAGTGAAAAATGCTCAACTTTATATAGGTAAAAAGAAAGTCCAGCTTTTTAGGAATGCAGATGGTTATAAGTTTGCTCAGAACTGTACGTTTATGAAGTAAGCATGGAAGAAAAAAGCTTTTTTAGGCAGTGGTGCATTTTGCAGAGTATTTATGCTCATGCCAATAGAGGAATCTCCTTAAGTACTCTTGCAAGGGAAAGAGGGGTATCTAAAAAAACAATTCAGCGTGATATTTCATATCTTTCTTCTTTATCTTTTCCTATTTATTCTGAAAACATTAGTCAGAACAACCAAGTTATTTACAAAATGCTCCCACATTATAGATTCCCATCTATAAGCTTTAATCAAGAAGAGTTTTTAACTTTGTTATTTATGTTTAAGAGTGCACATCCTTTACAAAGCTACTTTGATGATGTAGTAAAAAACTGTTTTGACAAGATGCATAGCCAATCTTCTCCAGAATTATTAAAATTCTATCAAAAGGTATGGAACTCAATTCTGCCAGATACCAAATCAACAATTGTATGGAACCAAGAAGAAAGTAAAAACTTGAAAAAGATTTTACAGTCTCTAATACAAGGTAAAAAATTGTATTTTAAATATAATAGTGTCTTATCCAATACCGAAAAAGAACACTTGGTAACCGTATTATGCCTAAAGATTCATGAGAATAATATCTATATTGCAGCCTTTTCTAAAGAGAGAAAAGCAATTCTTATATATGCCATAAACCGTATGCGTAGCACAGAGATTGTTTCCGAACCAAGAGACAATGTTGAGTTTAATGCACAAAAATTCTTTGAAGATTCCTTTGGTATATATGCGGGAAAGCCATTTCAAGTTAAACTGCTTTTCTCTGAAAAGATTGCAGCTTACATCAAAGAGCGCATTTGGCACCCAAAACAAAAAGTCAAATTACTCGATGATGGTAAAGTCTTATTACAAATACCAGCAACCTCCATAAATGAAATAAAGAAATATGTTTTATCATATGGCGCAAATGTTAAAGTATTAGAGCCTCAAGAATTAATAGATGAAATAAAAAAGCCCTTAAAAGAAATAAACGAATTATACTAAAACTTTCTCCACTTGAGACACACTCTGTCCAAACCATATGTTATAATCCAGCCCATAAAAATCAAAATGGAGGATAACATGAAAAACGAAGACTTGAATGAAAGACACGACAGAGAAGTGGAAGAACTAAAACTTAATAATATTTGGGAAGGCATGCAAAATCTTTTTGGTATGTTTTCAGATGAAAAAGAAGAACCTAAAGAACCCAGTGGTAGAGAGCTAAATGAAGAAGAATTAGAACTCAAAAACATTCTCTTCTGGCTTAATCCTAAATCAAAAGAGGAAAAGCAAAAAATCATTGAAAACTTCAAAAATGCAAAAAAGGAAAAACAAAGAAAGGCTGAAAACCTTACAATACTTGCACCTTATATTGATCAAGATGTCGAAAAATATGACTTTTTAGAGCTTATCTCAAACATTGATGCTAAGGATCTTTCTGAAGACGTAACAATAAAGATTAAACAATCTGTAAAGCTTTTATATGATTACAAAATTGACAACCCATTTAGTTTTGTAAAACAATACTTGTTAAATGAACATTTCAAAGAGATTACTGAAACTTATATGGAAGCTTTTGAATGGTATAAGCTGCCATCTAACCCTGGTGTAGTAAAAATACGCCCAAATGATGACAGTATTAGCAACCGTATAGATGATTATCTCGGAAAACTCTCTGATTACTTTAGTGAAACTACAGAGAAACTAAAGTATGATTTGGAGAAAAAATTCGTTCAATTATTAAAAGCGTACATTAAACCTGAAAACTTCAAAATAGAAAGATTGCATGCAATTGTTGGCGAATTAGCTGATGAATTGAATCAAATTTGGGGTGCTAAAGCATTTAGTGTTAAAGACTTATTTTACGAACCTGATATTGACTACGTAGTAAATCTTTCTTTAAGCGGCTATTATCCCGACATAGATTATAAATATAATGATTATGATGGAATATTCTGCACTTGGGAAAGTAAAGAAGAAGTAACTGAGGAAGAAGTAAGAAAATATCAAAAGGAGAACAAAGCTAAAATAAAAGATGCAGTTAAGACTGCATATGATCGCTTTGCAAATGAAATCAATAAAACATTCTTCCCAATCGATTTGCATTTGGTTGACTTTGCAAAAACTATTGTTAAGCAGAGTAGATAATATTAAAGACTTGAACTAATAAGCGAGCCTTGATTATGAATGATTTCTTTCAACCTTGCCAAGGCTCGTAAATCAATTAATAATGGATAGAAGTTGACCTGTATAATCTGATGCTGTTTCACAGAGAATCAAAACAGCCTGGGAAAATTACATTTTGAAAAGAGCCATATTTTAATATTAAAGATGGCAATAAAAATAAATATTCCTATTATCAGGGCTGATTTCCCTACTTATCACCATGTCTCTTTCTATTGTTGTATATGTCTATTTATTAGTAATATGCCTATATGAATCCGTTGACATTCCTCTTGCTATCTTGGAGAATGAACGGTAGTCTTATAGGATTCTAAAGGAAATGTAAAGGAGATTTATTATGAATTTTTATGAGGTAAGAAAAGGTTTGTATTATCATCTAATTTTTCAAGTAGTGATAATTTCTCAATTTGTAATTTGGAGATTATGAAACAGCAGCAATCTTTATACTCTCACTTTTTTAAAGAATTTGCTCATGCAAAGTCTAATGTTAAAGTATTGTAACTCACAGAATTAATAGATGTAATCAAGCAGTCTTTAAATAAATTGAATAAATATGCCAACTTTTTTACCACTTGAGACACACTGTGTCCAAACCATATGTTATAATTCTGCCAACAAAAAACAAAATGGAGGATAACATGAAAAACGAAGACTTGAATGAAAGACACGACGAAGAAGTCGAAGAAGTCGAAGAAGTGGAAAAAGTAACAGCCCGTAACCTTGCTGAAGGCATTCGAAGCTTTTTTAGTGCGTTTGCGAATGAAAAAGAAGAAACTAAAGAACCCAGTGAAGCTGAATTAGCAGAAAGAATGCTCCGTCAAAAAGTAGAAAAAGAAAAGCAAAGAAGGTCTAATAATCTCAATACCTATGCGCCTTACGTTGATCAATATGAAGAGGACTATGACTTTTTTGATATTATCTCTGATTTTGACGCTAAGGATCTTTCTGAAGATGTATTAATAAAGATTAAACAATCTGTTAGGCTTTTATACGATAGTAAAGTCGACAACCCATTTAGTTTTATAAAACGATACTTGTTAAATGAACATTTCGAAGAAATCACTGAAAAGTATATGGAAGCTTTTGAATGGTATAAGTTGCCATCAAACCCTGGTGTAGTGAAAACACGTCCAAACGATGACAGCCTCGATACTCGGGTTGACATTTATCTCAGAAAACTCTCTGACTACTTTAGTGAAACAACAGAGCAACTAAAGCATGATTTGGAATAAAAGTTCGTTGAATTAGTAAAAGCATTGGTAAAACCAGAAAACTTCAAAATAGAGAAGTTGCATACTATTCTTGAAGAGTTAGCTGATGAATTGAACAAAATTTGGGGTGGTAAGGCATTTAATGTTAAAGACCTTTTTTATGAACCTGATATCGACTATGTAATCAACCTTTCTTTATACGGCTATTATCCCAGCACAGACTATGATTATAATGATTATGACGGGATATTCGCTACTTGGGAGACCAAAGAAGAAGTGCCTGAAAAAGAAGTAAGGGAATATCAAAAGGAGAATAGAGCTAAAATAAAAGAAGGCATTAAGACCGCAACAGAACGTTTTGTCAAAGAAATCAATAAAACATTCTTCCCTATAGATTTGTATTTGGTTGACTTTGCAAAAACTATTATTAGACAGAGTAAAAAAGATTAAAGACTTGAACTAATAAGCGAGCTTTGGTTATGGATGATTTCTCTCAATCTTGCCAAGGCTCGCAAATCAATTATCGCATCAGACTCATCAAATCGATGCTTATTGCTTTTCATAAAGATCCTTTTGTTGATCTCAAGAGTAAACGCTACGACCTTGCCATCAAAGTTTGCATTTAAATACCTTGGAAAAGTGCCGCCAGGAAAAGGATTGTTAAATTCTACAGAAAGTCTTTTTCCTAAATAGTCTTCTCTCGCTATATTATTGGCTATTTCCTTAAATAAATCATGAAACTTCGGGTTAGTATTGCTTGTGCCCAAACATATATCAGGCACTGCATTGTCTATATGCTCGTGACTAATATCTGGGCGTCCTCTATTATTAAAGCTATGTATATCCCACACAAATATTTGTTTATGTTCTTTGCACAATTCATTAAAAAACATATCAATGTGTTTATAAAACTCACGATATTTATTCTCTGAAATAAGCACCATTTTGCTATCAATTTGGTTTGGATATATTTCTAATCCCCAACAATCCGGTGGCTTTTGATAAACTGCAGAGGATATAGGTCTATTTGTATCGTATTCAAACCTGCTTGTATTTTGAATGATAAAAGAGTCGAACAAGATTGCAATATGATCAGTCATCGGGTCTTCTTCATGCAAAAGAATATTCCTGTTTAAGCCTATTATCTCTTCCAGTTCTTTTCTGATATGGCTTCCTGCATGTATGGCAGCTGCAACGATATTATTCTCTGGGTTTAATTTAAATAATGTTTCTTGCATAAATACGCCTAAAACAATCTTAGATGCGTATTTACATCAAACAAGCGAGTTTTTGATATATCAAAACTTACCATCAGATTCTTATTAGTTTCAGGCAACTTTTTAGGGTCAAAACGAGCAGTAATATCCTTTGTGCCTATTTTTAAATAAACCATATATTCATTTCCCAAAGGCTCTACAATTTCACAAAAGGCTTCTGTTGTTTGTTTTTGCTCAATCAAGCTATCGAAGTTTGCATCATAAATATCTTCTGGTCTAATAGAAAAGATAATTTCTTCAGACTTATAATCTTTTATTGCATTTCTTTGTTCATTTGTCAATGCTATTTTCATGTTTTCATAAACAAAGAATAATTGGTTGTTTTCGGTATAAAGCTTTCCTGTGAATGAATTGATAGCAGGGCTTCCTATAAAGCCAGCCACAAATAGATTTGATGGCTTATTATATACGTCTAAAGGGCTTCCAATTTGTTGTATCACACCATCTTTCATGACAACTATTTTGTCAGCCATGGTCATTGCTTCAATTTGGTCATGAGTAACATATAACATTGTTGTTTTCAAGTTTTTATGCAGTCTTGATATTTCAGCTCTCATTTGTACTCTCATTTTAGCATCAAGGTTAGACAATGGTTCATCAAATAGGAATACTTGTGGATTGCGTACAATAGCTCTTCCCAGAGCAACACGCTGTCGTTGACCACCTGACAGTTGTTTTGGCTTTCTATCTAAAAGCATATCAATGCCTAACATCTCAGCAGCGTTTTTAACTTTTTGTTTGATCTCAGCTTTATTCATTTTTCTTAGTTTTAAAGCAAAAGCCATATTCTCAAAAACGGTCATATGTGGGTATAAAGCATAGTTTTGAAAGACCATAGCTATATTTCTATCTTTTGGTAAAACATCATTGACGACCCTGTTGTCGATTAATATCTCACCTGAGCTGATTGTTTCAAGGCCTGCGACCATACGTAGAGTAGTTGTTTTCCCACAGCCTGAAGGTCCAACTAAAACGACAAATTCTTCATCTTCTGCTAAAATATTGACGTCTTTAACGGCATGAAAGCCATTTTCATAGATTTTGTTCACATTTTTTATTAAAACTTGAGCCATTTCTCCCTCACTTACATTTTTTTTTATAAAAGGTAACTTGGTTTTTACCATTTGTTTTTGAATAGTACATTGCTAAGTCCGCTTCTTCAATCATTTCTTCAAGTAATTTCATGCTATTTACAACATTCTTCCGATAGCTAATTCCTATAGACACACTGATTTTGATTTCGATGCCTTTTACACTGAAGATATGCTCTTCTATTTTTTCTTTAAGTTTTTGACACAACATATTACTATTTTCTAAGTTTGATTTTAAAAGTAGTATTAAAAACTCCTCCCCTCCAAACCTTATTACTATATCAGATCTTCTAAAAGCCCCCTTTATTATTGCTCCGACCTGTTTCAAGATATCATCGCCTATCTGGTGACCATATAAATCATTTATATCTTTAAAGTCATCAAGATCGATCATTATGCAGCTAATACTTACGTTTTGGAGATTTGCAAGGTTCATAAATTCAGGTGCTTTGTCCCATAAATAGTGCCGATTATTCAAACTTGTAAGGCTGTCTGTCATTGACATTTCACGCACTTGTTTATACAAAATCTCCAGCTCTTCGTATGCTGATTTTAAAGAGTGTAGATAGTGCGAGCTGTGTAGATTGTTTTCCAGGATAATTTCCAGCATCTTATCTTCATAAACAAGCCTAACTTTCAAATAATCAGTAATCTTTAGATAGTTTTTCAATTCACTTATAAAGTTAATAAACTTTTTCCATTTTAATGACAAAAAAGAGTTAGCAAAAGTAAAATGGTAGATAGACTTGTCAAAGTTTTTATTGATTGAGGCATAGTATTCTCCAGCAAAAATATGTACAGAATACCAGTCATCTTCATCCAAATTATTAGTATCCATGGGCAAGAGCATGTTTGCCCAATTTATTGCAGTAACCAAATTATTCTGTTTTTTTTGATTAAGAAAGTTTAAGTAGAGTAGTCTTGCATAGTTGTCATCTTGTCTTGGTAAATAGAAACTGCTAATCAATGATAGAAGTTGATCTGTATAATCATAAAATTTGCATTCTATAAACAAGAAGATCCATGACAGTATAAAAAAGACCTTTTCATGTGGACTCATACTGTCTTTAAGCCCAATAAAAGATTTTATAAAGAACTCATTTGATCGACGAAAATCAGCTTTCTGCAAATAAATTTGTGCGAAACAAAAGTCAATATACGATCTGACTCGATACTCGTCTGTCGACTTTGGATTGATTTTATCAATTATAGAAGTTATATATTCTTCTGATAGCTTGTATTCTTTAGTTTGGAAAAAGATATATGAAACAATAATTTTTTGCCTTATCTCTTTCGTAAATACTTTATTATTAGTAAGACAGGAAAGGATATTCTCATATATAGTCTTCCTTAAAAAAATTGTATCATTTTTCTCTTTCTTTGCAAATAAATTGATCTCTTGTATAATAAAATCTTTAGTTTGCCCAAGCCAAGTATCTAAATCCCATACCCTTTTTTTGCCTTCTAATAACAGTTTACCTGATATGTTCATAACTCCCTCTAACTATAAAAATACCCATATTAAATAGATTATTAAAAAAAGCGTACCGCTAAGATACACTTGTAAAGCATAATAACCTTTAAAACTATATACAATATAACGTAAAATACCTATAAAAGCAATAAAGATTATTACTGTTATAAAAATCGGTGGCGACCATTTCCTTTTAAAACTCTTAGCATAAATAAAGTCGTTTGTACCATTTTGTATATTTAACAAAGTAAAGTTGATATTAAATAGATAGTGCTTTTTCCAGTATTTCTTAGTAATCAATAAATTAGCTTCCCCTGTTAAAAGCCATTTAGGCGGTTGCAGTGTAGGTGTAGCTGGCATATTGTCATATATAGGATCAGTTAGCTTCAACTGTTCAGAGAATAGACGTTTTTGCTCTTGCTCATTAATAAAACTATAGCCTTTATCTTTGCTCAATTTAGCTTTTAATACATTAGTAAATTCAGCACCAAAATTGCCATTAAATTCTTCATAAAGAATCAATGATGACTCATTTGGCATTGTGTTCATCAAGCTCACAATATCATCATAAGCTTCTGAAATAAGGCTTTCGCTATATTGTGCAAACAAGCTAATTGAAATAAAAGAAAATATAATAATTAAAACACTACGCATGTACATCCTTTAATTATGGGGTATTACCATACGGAACCCTATAAAATTGTTACGTGTCAAAGGTTTTGCACTACCACGGTAAAAGGTTTTCATATGTTCAGTTCCAAAGCACCATGCACCACCTCGTACGACCTTCATTTCGCCTTGTTGTGGTCCTTTAGGGTTTTTATCAGGTGAAATTTCATAATAATACTTATCATACCAGTCTTGGCACCATTCAAGTATATTACCGCTCATCTCATAAAGCTTAGCATTATTGGGTTTAAAGCTTTTGACTGGAAAAACAGAATGCCACAAAGTATCATTTATATCTACAAGGTAATTTGCCTTATTTTTATTTAACTCGCCTTTAACAGCGTAAAGATGCTGTTTGCCGCCAGAACGAGCAGCATACTCCCATTCAGCTTCAGTAGGCAACCTTCCACCTTTCCATTCACAAAAACGCACTGCACCAAACCAACTGACATCGTATACAGGGAAGTCTTGGTAAGGCTCTTTACACACATAGAAACTTTTGGATTTCTCTATTCTTGCATACTGGCTATCTTCTTTATACCAGGGTGTGCCGAACTCTATTTGGTTGCCTTGTGAATTTAAAAAATCACAGAACTGGCTATTAGTTATTACAGTCCGGCTTATTTTAAATGCATCTAAATGTACTTCGTGAGCAGAGTTAAAATTGTCAGTATATTGAACAGTGTAGTCTCCCATTAAGAACTTACCACCTTTTAATTTAACCATATGAAGCCCATAGTTTTTAATTAACTTTCTCTTAATTTCATTTAGCTTTTTGCTATAAATTGGATCAGGGAAAAACTTATTGCATTCAGAACTAATAAGATATACGGCTTCATGTTCTGAACGTTTTGTGTGTAACTCACATTTCTCTTTCAGACTATTAAGGACTTCATTCTTTAACTCTAAAAGAGTTTCATCGTTATTATTGTTTTTTAATAAAGCACTAAGATAGTATAAGGCATTATCTTTAGGAGGTAAATGTAGCCGCTTATCTGCAATAGCTTTTTTTATATGCCCAATTTCTCTATCACTATATTTTTGTGTTTTAGGAATTGTCTCATCGTCAGTGGATTCGACATGCTCATCAAGATGTGACTCCTGCAGATTGTTATGCTTTCTATAGAAAAATATCCTTATCAAAAAGACTATGATAATTGACATTAAAAGTGTTACTAAAAAAAAGATAATATAATTGTAATTGTTTTTTTTCTTATTATTGTAAATACGTTTTACCGTTTGATGCTCATGATTATTCTTTATCAGTCTATTTAATGAATCCATATCTAAGTCAGGGTATATTTCTCTATTAGTGCTGATTGATTTTAGATTTGGTAGATTTAAAAATGGTCTAATATCTTTGAGAGAATCGCCAGATACATGAATGTTTTCGATATTTTTCAGATTTACAATCGCATCAACTGATCTAATATCGGTATTGCTTATATCAAGATTCTTTAATTTAGAATTTCTGACAATGGGGGAGATGCGTTTGATTTTTGTTTTTTTTAAATTTAAATGCTTGAGGTTTCTAAACTCTTTAATATCATCAGTATTAACTGTTGAGCCTTCAAGGTTTAGCCCATGTAAACCTTGAAGCTTGAGGAGCTTTTTAATACTTCGAATTCGATTATTGTTTTTTAGATTTATAAATTCAGTTTTTTCAGGCAACTGATCCAATATCTGCTCATCTATATTCTCCCCCAGACTAATAATTAGCCTCTTTTTTTGTCGCTTAAAGTCTTTCTTTGATAAATAGATTTTAGATTTAACATACTTAAGGGATGGGCTCAGAGGAAGGTCTGTTACATTATCCACAATTTGCCCATAAAGACGATTATTTAAAAAAATCTTTTTCTTAGTAAACTTAAGGTCTATTTTCTTTTCTTGGTCATATATCATCTCAAATTGACTCTTTCCATTCTCATCTACAAACTCTATGTGATCTCCTTTGGTCAATCGAGTTTTAAATGGCGGTTTACCTTGATAGTTCATATTAATGTATGTTGAAAATGGGGGAGAGTCGATAAGTATCTCATTGTCAAGTGTTTCTGTATTCCTTTGGACAATTAGATAAAACGGTAGAATTAAAAAGAGTGACAACAAAGCGAGCCAAAGGTATTTAAAATCATCTTGTATGTATGGTTTAAGGCTTGTAAACTTAAATTGCTTTGAAATAGTTTTTTTAATCATATTGAATGAAAAGTCTTTTTGTGGTTTAATCTTTTTTAAATCTTCAATTATTTCGTCAAAGCTTTGATACCTATCTTCAGGATAATAGTATAAACAACCTTTAATTATCTTATCAATAGGATTCTTACTGTGCCTTATTCTTCTTGGAATCTTATAATTTATCACTCTACCATCTTTATGGAAAGGTAGTTTTTTATACAATAATTCGTATAAGGTAACTCCGAATGCAAATATATCTTGTTGATTATAATCAAGTTCATCAGGCTCATTAGTAAGGTTTGAAAATTCAGGTGCAAGATATTCATTTGTCAAAACTTCTTCGATAAATAACATTTTATGTATTTGAGGGTGTGAGAAATCTATTATCTTTACTGTGTTTTGATCATTTATTAATATATTAGCAGGCTTTAAGTCGGTATGATGAATATTGTTATCATGTGCTTCTTTCATTGCTTCAGCTATTTGTAAAGAGTAGGGGAGAAGCTGTGATTTCTTAATGTCTTTTTTATATATCAAAGATTCAAGTGAATTCCCTTTTACGTATTCCATTTCCTGTAAAACATAATTTGAATCAATAAAATCGCTAATTTTAACGATATTCTTATGATTAAGCTTTTGCATTAAGGTTGTATTGATACGAATAAAATCGTATATGTCTCTGATCTCATTATATTTACCAAAGATTTTAATTGCTTGGAACTTATTATTTGTCATGTTTTCGACAAGATATACTTCACTTAATAATCCTGAATTAATCTTTTCTATAATACGATATTTATCTGCAATGATATCATTTTCCTTTAATTGAAAATTTTTATAAACCTCTTCTTCGAATGGTTTTTTGATACCATGCTTATTTTTTTTAGCTGTTGGATGTTTGTAATCATTCATAAGTTTATTAAATAGTTTTAATGTATTGTTGTCAATTAATTTTTAATCTATCTATTTATTTGTTTGTTGATCATTTCTCTAATCAATTGTATATAAGGTGGTTATATAATATTAAATAATATTTTTCACCAATGTTTTCTATGGTAGTTAGCAAGAAAAATGATTTTATGAGCTTACTAACAATAATTATTTATATTATATTTGCTTTTTTTATACTATCACTTATAATATATATAGTTTTTAATACTAATAATAACCAAATATATGGGGGCAAAATGGAAAAAATAGAAGTTGGAGAAAGATTAAACGAAGTTACTAATAAAATTGCCAAGCTTATGGGAAATGTCGAATTCATGCAAAGAAAATGCTCAAAGCTTGGCAGAGTAGAATGTAACTTATTACATATTTTACTGCACACTAACTCAATAATAACTATGAAAGAACTTGCAGGCAAACTTGGTGTGACACATAGTAGAATTACTCATCTAATTGATAGTTTGGAACGTAAAGATCTCGTTGTAAGGAAACAATCAGACACTGATAGACGTATTTTCTATACTCAAATCAACGATAAGGGAAAGAAAATGGTTGAAAAATATACAATAGAATCAGTCGATAAATACAATAAAATGCTATCTAAATTAACCGATAATGAGCGTTTAAGTATATATGAAGCTTTAAATTTGTGGTTAAATCTGCTCAAGAAGATGCCACAAAAAAACAAAAAAAAGAAATGAGGTAAAATTATGATTGAAACAACATTAACTTGGAAAGAAAGATTTACTTTTTTAACAGAATTAGATAACCACGAATTTGTACTCGATGTATCAAAAGAAGGTGGTGGAGATGATAGAGGGCCACGTCCAAAAGGACTCTTATTGTCAGCTCTGGGAGCTTGTACTGGGATGGATGTAGTATCTATTTTAGAAAAGATGAAATTTAAAGACTTTAAATTTCAATTAAAAGTATCGGCTGATACAGAAGACACTCATCCAATGGTATTCAAAAAGGCAGTATTGTCATATATTTTCGAAGGCGAAAGCTTAAAACCAGACAGTATTAAAAAAGCAGTTAGCTTGTCAAAGGATAAGTATTGCGCTGTTTCAGCAATGCTGCAAAAAGCATTTGAAATCGAAGTAAAAATAATTCTTAATGGAGAAGAAATATGAAAACAAAATTTATTATACTCTTAGTATTTCTAAGTGTTTTCGTCGTTGCTTGCGCAAAAAGCTCTAATAATTTAGTGTGGTTAGAAGATTATGATCAAGCATTAAAACAATCAACAGAAAGCAAATTACCAATTCTAATAAACTTTACAGGATCAGATTGGTGTATCTGGTGCAAAAGACTCAGCGAAGAAGTTTTTGATACGAAGGAATTCGAGAACTATGCAAAAAAGAATTTAATCCTTCTAAAAATAGATTTCCCTCAAAAAATTGCTCAAACTGAACAGGTTAAAAACTCAAATCGCGCTTTAGCACAAAAATACCAAGTACAAGGATTTCCAACTATCGTCTTAACAGATTCCAAAGGTAAAGTAATAAATGTCACTGGTTATCAAAAAGGTGGAGCAACTGCTTACATTGATCATTTGAAATCTTTACTTAAAAAATAATTATATAGAGCCAGTATCCTGGCTCTATTATTTTGCTTCATCTTATGGTTTACATAATATTGCTTATGATTCTAATTGTAATCAGGTAATAATAAGCAAGCTAATTGATAGGCTACTTATACTCTTTTTGATTAAAATTGTATTATCCTGTAAATAATAACTTTCAAATCGTCATTATAATAAAACTTCTTGTTAATACTAAGTCAATTAAACAAATAACCTAAAAAAACATATCAAATCTACATAGTTCTCAATATACAATAATTTTAAATCTGCTCTACAAATATAATGATTTTTCTTTCTTAATAATAAATAAAGTCAAATCTTTTATTAACTATAATTCATCTTTACTTCTCTTCTCTTCTCGAAATGAGAAAAACAAATTTTTAAATTTAATTATTAAAAAATTGATAAACTATAACATTTTAACGGATATTTTTATCATTGCATAGCAAAAAATATTAATAAACATTATTAAATTTTAATATATCTTCAACGATTTAGCATCATATTGCTCTAATTCTCTTTAATATACACTTTATTACCCTTTACAAAGCTCGAACCAACTCTCCTAATAAAGACTGTTACATCGTACTCAAAATAGCTTATACAAGAATAAAGCAAAATCAAAAATAAAAACACCACCCTCTATATATATAGGGTTTACAAAATGGAGTTTTTCGAAAACTATTTTCGACCAAATCAGCAGATGCCTACTACAAGCGGCTTTAGAGATGATTTTTTTTTGTACGAACAACTCTTCTTAGCTGGATCAGATCAATTACATTACTTATCTCAGTTTTCATCTTTTAGTAATTTTCAAGTCTGATATTCTGATTTATGCAATTATCAACGCATCCATATAATTTCATTTACTAAGTAACCACCCCTCCCCTATTTTTACTTTATTCAAAACAAACTAATATCTAAATATAAGCTATTACGCCCTGACTTCAGTTCCAAAATAATAGTAAATTACACTTAAAATCAACCTACAAGATATACCATTTTACCCTCTTTTTACCTTTATGATAACACAAACTGGAAAGAACTATCTTTCAATACATTACCCCTTTGATACCTCTTACATTCCCCTTGCTATCTTGGAGAATGAACGAGAATCTTATAGGTATCGAAAGGAGATCAAAGGGACATTTATTGCCTTAAAAATGTGAATTAATAAAAATTAAGATTTGTATCAACTAAAGATTAATAAACTCTATTTACCATGCAAGCACCAAATAATATTTTTATAAAACTGCTTAAAATTGACATCTGAAGATTTAGATTCAAATAAATTTTACCCCACCCATAATAGTCCTTCCAATAAATAAGGAGATCGTTGTTTACTAATTGTATATATATGATTATTGATTATTTTGCTAACATCTTTATTGTAAATATTCCTATTTAAACCCTTACAAGAATCAATTATATAAATATCGTAAAATAAATATGAAAAACCTTGACAAAATATAAAAAAATGAAATAATGTAATAAACATATAATGAAAGTGAGAATATTATGAAATCAAAAGAAATCTTAAAACAAATTACACTTTTATCTGGTGTATCAGGTGATGAAAGACTAATCAAAGAATATATGCAAAATCAAATTGGAACCGACGTTCCTTTTGTTAAAGACAATTTAGGCTCTATTGCTTTTGAATTGAAAGGCACTTCTGAAAAACCAAGGATATTAGTTGTTGGACATCTCGATGAAATCGGCTTTATGGTACATTCTATTACAAAAAATGGTTTATTAAGATTTATCAGTATTGGCGGATGGGATCCACGTACATTAATGTCCTCTCCTGTTGAAGTTATTAATCATAAAGGTGAGCGTTTTACTGGAATAATTGGATCTGTCCCTGTTCATCATTTAAAAGATACTTCAGGCAAACTTAGTATTGATGATATGTATATCGATTTAGGTGCTGAATCTGATAAAGAGATCGAAGAGTCATTTGAAATTAGAAAGGGAGATTTTGTGGTACCTATCCCCCATTATCATTTCATCGATAAAAAAGACATCATGATATCTAAAGCGTTCGATGACAGAGCTGGGATTGCTTTAGCCATAGAAACTGCACAGTATTTTAAAAATAATAATCATCCAAATACAATATATTGCGCAGGCTCAGCCCAAGAAGAAGTCGGAACGAGAGGCGCTCAAACTATCGCAAACTTAGTTAAACCAGATATTGCAATTGTACTTGAGGGATCACCTGGAGATGATTTTCCAGGAAATCGTGACGAAGTTCAATGTGGTATGGGTAAAGGTCTACAAATGAGAGTAATCGATCCAACAATGCTAACAAATCCTGCTTTCAAAAACCTTGTGATTGATGTTTGCGAAAAATATAAAATACCTTATCAAATTGCAGTCCGAAAATCTGGTGGAACAGATGCTGGAAAGATTCATATTTCAAATATAGGTGTTCCAACTATCGTCTTAGCTGTACCCGTACGATATGCACATAGTCATAATTGCATGATGAAAATGTCTGACTACCAAGCAACATTAGATCTTATCATAAAACTAATTGAAACGATAGATGAAAAGGTATTAGAAAAAATACTACCATAAGAGAAATAAATGAAAAATAAAAAACAAGCAATTGGTGTTTTTGATTCTGGTGTCGGTGGTTTAACCGTTTTTAAAGAGATTCGTAAGAAATTCCCTTATGAGGATATCATCTATTTTGGCGATACAGCCCGTGTACCATACGGTCCTAAATCAAAACACACAGTGATTGATTATTCCATTCAAAATACTCGATTTTTGATACAAGAAGGCGTTAAGATGGTCGTAATTGCGTGCAATACATCATCAGCCGTTTCTCTCGATATTTTACAAAAAATATTCGATATTCCAATTATTGGCGTAATAGAAGCAGGTTCAAGAAATGCAGTAGCACATACAAAGAATGGTAGAATAGGTGTAATTGGAACAGAAGGCACCATACGCAGCGAAGCCTACAAAAAGACAATACTGTCAATAAAGCCTGATGCAGAAATCTATTCTAAAGCCTGTCCCCTATTTGTATCTCTTGCAGAAGAAGGTTGGGTAAATCATCCAATAACCAAAGATATTGCAAATGAGTATTTACACGAATTAAAGGACAAAGATATTGATACTTTAGTATTAGGTTGCACTCATTACCCTATCCTAAAGCCAGTAATTCAAGAA
Organism: Candidatus Cloacimonadota bacterium; assembly: GCA_029553545.1. Taxonomy (GTDB): domain Bacteria; phylum Cloacimonadota; class Cloacimonadia; order Cloacimonadales; family WRIO01; genus JAGOCT01. The sequence continues at coordinate 12,056 of JAKPKU010000237.1, read as the reverse complement.
GTTATGGGCAAAGATGTTCATCTTGTAGATTCAGCAATCTCAATATTGACTGATATTGAATCCAAAATCTCAAAGAATACCGATAATTGTATCGGTAAGGACTTTTTCTTCGTAAGTGATAATGAAGATAAGTTTTGCAAAATTGCGCAAGACATTCTTAATATTAATAATTTTTCATTATCCAAAGTCAAACTTGGTGAGACTTGGTATATTGAAAATAACTATTTAAACCCAGAGTAAAAAACATGGACATTGCTGCAATTGTATTTAACATTACTCATAATGTTATCAAAATCAAACAGAATCATATTGTAAACCTAAGTGCTGAAATTCATAATGGCTACAACTTGGATGATCCATTGATAGAGCTACCTATGTTAGAGGAGTTTGCAATAGCAGTTCGAAAGGCATCAGCGTTTCCTATTTTGGATATTGCCTCTGAAAACCTAAGAAAAAGAGTATTTTCTGAGTTTAACAATGAAACTATTGCTCTTCCCAGTCACTACTATGAAAAATGGGTCAGCCTTGCAGATATTTTTATCGATTTTAGTTGGAAATCAAACCCATACTTTATACAAGACATTCCTGATTATTATCTCAACCGATACAACCATTCTGCTGATGATATGTGGCACCAGATTAAAAAACAAGGGAAAAAAGTTGTATTAATGGGACTTCCTACAAAGGCATTGGCTAAATATTATCAACTTGATTATTCCATTCTACAAAACCTCTATTTAAGAGCGCTTGGCATAAATTATCACGATTTAAAAAAACAAACATTTATTATAGATAATATGCTAAAAGATAATGTGGTGTGGAGTTTGATGACCGATGATAGATCTTTACAAATAACTTTTAACATTGAAGATAGCTTAATATATAATGGCGAGTTTTTTAATCGTTGCTATATTGTATTACCTACAGGTAAAATTGAAAAGAGGATCAATCACAAACTCCTCGATGGAATTCTTTTTGCCAAGCAAATATATTATGAAAATCAATGTATTAAAGATGTCCAAATTATATTTGAAAAAGGAAAAATTATTGCTGTTGATTTTTTAAGTCGTAATGGTGATAATTTTTTAATGAGTCTTCTTTCCAACAATATCCAGGAAGCACACCTTGTAATAGGCATGAATCCTAACCTAAAATCACCCATTGGTTACTCTTTATACGACGAATGTGTGTTGAAAAATTGTAACATAAGACTCTTAATAAACAATAAAATCATAAACTTAGCAAATCCGCAAGCGAAGCTTTATAAACAAGATATAAATATTTTAAGTGAGGTATAAATGGCAAAACATATTTTCGTAATAGGAGGTGTATTATCATCTCTTGGTAAAGGTATTGCATCTGCATCAATCGGTTTTTTGTTGCAAAAGATGGGTTACAAAGTAGCAATGCAAAAGCTTGATCCATATTTAAATGTTGATCCAGGAACAATGAGTCCCTTTCAACATGGTGAAGTATTTGTAACCGATGATGGATCAGAAACAGATTTAGATTTAGGGCATTATGAACGTTTTACAGGACTTTCTACAAACAGAAACTCGAATACCACTTCAGGTGTTATTTATGAAAATGTAATCAAAAATGAAAGAAAAGGCGAATACTTAGGCAAGACTGTACAAGTTATACCACATGTTACAAATGAAATTAAGCACTTTATTAGCAAGCTTGCAGAAGACAATGATATAGTAATCACTGAAATTGGCGGAACTGTTGGCGATATCGAAAGCTTACCTTTCTTAGAAGCTGTAAGACAATTTAGGTTAGATGTTGGGTATGAAAACTCAATGTTTATCTTTTTATCGTATGTGCCATATATTCATACAGCTGGCGAGGTTAAAACAAAACCAACACAACATAGTGCTTATAAACTTAGAGAAATAGGTATTCAACCTGACCTTATTCTATGTCGATGCGAACAAGAATTAGATGAAGAGATAAAACAAAAGATAGCTCTTTTTACCAATGTAAATGAGCATGATGTGTTTAGTGCTATCGATGTCAGTTGTGTTTATGAAATACCAAAAATCTATTACCAACACGGGGTACAAAGCCGCATATGCAAGCATTTAAGAATTGAGGAAAAAGAAGTAGATTTTATAAAGTGGGATAAGTTTTTAACTAATAACAAAAACCCTCAAGATGGCACTGTGAATATTGCGCTATGTGGTAAGTACATAGATCATAAAGACGCTTATAAAAGTGTAGTAGAAGCATTAAGCCATTCTGCTGCTTGGAACAATGTGAAATTAAGTATTAAATGGATCGACTCAGAAGCAAATTATAATGAACAAGACTATAAAGAGCTTTTGGGTAATATTGATGGGATTTTAGTACCAGGAGGTTTTGGCATTCGAGGCATAAGCGGGAAGATTAATATTGTAAAATATGCAAGAACAAATAATATACCGTTTTTGGGAATATGCTTAGGTATGCAAGTTGCTGTGATTGAATTTGCACAAAATGTATGTAAGATAGAAGATGCTTATAGTAGTGAATTTGATGAAAACTGCAAAAACCCTATTATTGATTTAATGTCAGACCAAAAATATATTAATGGTTTAGGTGGCAGCATGAGATTAGGTGCTTATCCTTGTATTCTAAAACCTGATAGCCTTGCAGCAAAAATCTATCAAAAAGAGAGTATATCTGAGCGTCATAGACATAGATATGAATTTAATAATAAATATCGAAGCGTTATTGAAGAATTTGGGATGAAAATAAGTGGCTTATCCCCTGATAATTTACTTGTTGAAGCCGTTGAAATCAAGGATCACCCTTTCTTTATAGGTGTCCAATTCCACCCAGAGTTTAAATCAAACCCAGAGACCCCTCACCCATTATTTAGACATTTTATAAAGGCAGCTAAAAAATAGTATTAAAATGACTTTTAGGAGGTTATATGAAAAATACTGTAGTAGTGCTAATATGCTTATTGCTATTACTTAATGTATCATCATGTCATAAAAATACTAATCAAAACAATAAGCTTAAAATCGCTTTCATTTATGTAGGACCTATTGGCGATGCTGGATGGACTTATGCACATGAACAAGGTAGACAACAGATTAAACAGCTTGATTTTGTAGAAAAAACAATAGCCATTGAAAATATTAGTACAAAAGAAGATGCTATGCGAGTAATATCGGAACTTGCTGATGATGGCTATAAACTCATCTTTGCTGCTTCATATGAGCATTACGATGCAGTTATCGAATCTGCAACCAAATACCCTGATATCACTTTTATGCAATGTCGTGATTCTGGCAGAGCATTTAATGTTGGATCATTTTTAGGTAAAATGCAAGAAGCAACTTATTTAGCAGGAGTAAGCGTTGGAATGCTAACTAAGACTAACAAGATTGGAATAGTGGCATCAGAACCTATACCTGAAGTTATTTGGCATATTAATGGTTATGCACTTGGTATTAAATCAACAAACCCCAATGCCAAATTATATGTCAAATGGACTAATTCTTGGAATGATCCAAAAAAAGAAACTGAATATATTAAAGAGTTTAAAAAAATGGGTTGTGATATTATTTTACATAATACAGACTCTTCTACAACACAAATTGAAGCCGAAAGTCAAGGGCTTTTATCTGTTGGATATAGTAACGATATGAGTAAACTGGCTCCAAATTCTCAAATTACCGCAGCAATTTGGAATTGGTATGTCGTGTACAAGTATGTTGCAGAGCAAGTATATAATAAAACTTGGGATAATGAACCAATTTTTTGGGGCATTAAAGAAGGGTTAGTCGATTTAGCACCATTTAATAATTCCGTTCCAAAAGAAGTAAAAGATGAAGTAGAAAAAAGAAAGTATGAATTAAAAAATGATTTAAGAAACCCATTTAGTGGACCCATTTATGATAATAATGGTAATTTACGCGTGAATGAAGGTAAAGTAATAAACGATTATGAATTACTCATAATTGATTGGTTTGCAGACAATGTTATCGACGGACTTTAATGATTAGGAGTTATTAAAATGAAAAATATACTTATTGTACTTATGTGTATATCCTGTATTATTCTTATTTCTTGTAAATCAAAAGAAGAGAATCAAAAAATTAAAGCAGGTTTTATTTATATTGGTCCCATTGGTGATTCTGGTTGGACTTATGCGCACGAACAAGCAAGACAAGCTCTAAACAAACTTGATTTCGTTGAAAAAACGACAGCTATAGAAAACATTTCATCGACCAAAGAAGCACAAGATGCAATTGAACAACTTGCAAGAAATGGCTATAATCTTATCTTTGCGACATCATATGATCATGGAGAAGCCCTTTTTAAAGTTGCCAATAAGTACCCAAATATTACTTTTATGCATTGCAGTGGAAAACAAACATCAAGTAATGTTGGAACTTATTTTGGAAAAATGTATCAAGCAACTTATTTAGCTGGCGTTGCTGTCGGCTTATTAACAAAAACTAACAAAATTGGTATAGTTGTATCAGACCCCATACCCGAAGTGGTTGGGCACATCAATTCATATGCAAGGGGAATTGCATCAGTTAATCCAAATGCAAAATTGTATGTAAAATGGATGCATACATGGAGCGATGAAGTTAATGAGCGTATAGCGGTGAATGAATTCAAATCGATGGGTTGCGATATTGTTATGCAAGATCAAGACTCACCTGCTGTGCAAAAAGAAGCAGAGAAGCTCGGTATCCTATCAGTTGGTTATAATAATAATATGAGAAGTGCAGCACCAAACTCAAATATAACATCTCCTATTTGGAATTGGTATAGTGCTTATGAGTATATAAGTAAAGCAGTCTATAATAAAACATGGACAAATGAAGATATTTATTGGGGTATTGAACAGGATTTAGTTACTCTTGCACCATTTAATTCATTTGTATCTAATGAAATAAAACAAATCGTTGAAAGTAAAAAACAAGAAATAATAAATCATAGTTTACATCCCTTTGCAGGTCCTATTTATGATAATAAAGGCGAACTGCGAGTTGATAAAAATAATGTTTTAAATGAAAAAGAGATCTTAGAAATTAACTGGTTTGTAGACAATGTTGTAGATGGGTTAAATTAGCATATCATATGTAATTAAATGGGGTTATAATGAAAAAAAAAATAAAAATATTAATCGTCGAAGATAATTTTGATCATTTTTATCTTATTGATTACTCCTTTAGAAATCGATCAGATAAGTATACATTAACCCATGCAACAACAGTAGAAAATGCTATTTCTCAAATAAAAAACAATCCTCCAGATATCATTATTTCTGATCTAATACTACCTGATGCAGAAGGGATTTGTTTAATAAGTAACACAAACACCATAGATCTAATTCCTATCGTCCTAATGACCAGCTTCGGAAATGAAGAATATGCTGTAAAAGCTATAAAAATGGGCGCTCTTGATTACCTGGTGAAAAGCCCCGAAATGTTTAATGATTTACCAAACCTTGTAAATAAGTTTCTTGACAATTGGTATATTAAAAAGTCTTTAAAAGAAAAAGATAAAGAAATTGCAAAAGCTAATGACCGACTTAATAATATATTTAATAGATCACCATTTGCAATTTTTGAGCTTGACCAAGAGTTTAATATCGTTTACTTCAACAAAACACTATTTAATATATTTAAATTGAAGAATAACACTGAAATTGCATTTAATACATTATTCTTTGATCAATCTAAGGAAACAATTATTAAACATGCCCAAAATGTTTTTCAGACAAGAGAATACCTTCAATTTGAGTGTACCCTAATTAATCTTCATGGCAAAGAATTCTTTGCACAAATAGAGATTCTACCATTAACATACGAAAACACCAAAAACGTATTGTTCATTATAACAGATAATACAGAAAAAAAAAGAATCGATGAATTCCATATTAAAGAAAACAAATTAAACTCCATAGGGCACCTCGCAGCAGGCATGGCTCATGGTTTTAATAATATACTATCAGCAATAATGGGGAATGTTAACCTAAGCAAGCTTTCGTTATCAAGCAATTCTAATATTTATAAATACCTTGAAGAGGCAGAAAACGCATGCAATAAAGCTAAAGAACTGAGTAATCAATTGCTCACTTTTTCAAGTGGTGGGTCACCCATGAAGCGAAGAATCGATATCAAAGAGCTAATAACAGAAGCTGCAACTCTTGCTGTGATTGGATCAAATGTATCATGTAGCTTTGTTTTTGATCCTAATCTGCATCTGGTTATGATAGACCAAGAACAAATCTCTCAAGTAATCCACAATATTGTAATTAATGCAAAACAAGCAATGAATGATATTGGTATAGTGTACATAAAAGTGTATAATTATTCCCCTACTGATAATACACTTATGCCTCTTTATGACCAAAATTATATAAGAATAAGTATTGAAGATAATGGCAATGGTATAAGCGAAGAAAACCAAAAATACATTTTTGACCCTTATTATACAACAAAAGGAATGGCTAATGGTTTGGGATTGACGACCAGTTACTCAATAATAAAACAACACAATGGTTATATAGACGTTGAATCTAAAGAAAACATTGGGTCCACTTTTTATATTACTATACCTTCAGAAGACATGTCTAACAGAATAAATAAAAAAGTAAACAATGATAATATTTCGTCAGTTAACAATAAAACCCATATCTTGGTTCTAAACGAAGACGAAATAGAATGCTTAATGATAAAGAAATTATTATTACACCTTAGGTTTGATGTAGGTTGTGCATTAAACAAAGATGATTTATTAAATAAATACAAAGCAAGCATTTATAGTCAAAAGCCATATGATATACTTATTGCTGATTCAGTTACCATAGAAACAGATGAAGAAAACAATATAATTGATAGATTAAGGATCATAAATCCAAATCTACATATTATACTCCTGAGTAGTTTTCCTGACGACCCAATTGTACTTAATTATCGTAACTTTGGTTTCGATGCAGTGTTAATTAAACCATTTTCAATTGATGAGCTGAATAGTACAATTAATAAATATTTAAATCCTCAATGAACTATACTACTAAAGCTATTATTATACAAAAGACTGATTGGAAAGAATCAAGTGCAATTGTACAATGCTTTTCTTTAGATCTTGGTTTTATTTCATTTATAGCTCATGGGCTAAAACAAGCAAATAACCCAAACCAAGATGCTATTCAACTCTATAATGAACTTGAATTAAAGCTAACCAAAGGAGCAAATGCCGAGCTTTATGTTTTACAAAACTGTTTTGTTGTTAATAGATATTCTCAAAATAGCTCATTTAAGCAACTTGTATGTTTATCAGCAGCTATTGAGCTCTTAAGAAATATTTATATAAGTGACGAAGAAATTAATAATGTTTATAATTACACAAAGAGGTTTTTCCTGTTTTCCAAGACTATTGAGTCTTTGTATTTGGTATATTTTGCAAGATTTAGCATTAATCTTCTTAGAATAATTAACCCACACATTACGTCTATTCCTTGTGATTATTGTCAATCAGAAAAAAACCAGATAGTCGCATTTGATGAAAACGATAGGGCTGCCTGTAATTTGTGCTCAAAAGATATTATTCACGCAGATACAATCGAGATGCTGGATAGTACTCTCAGTTTTATACTCTATTATCCAAATTCTTTTTGGAGTATGATAGAAAACCTGCAAGAAAACGAACTATTTATAAACCATTTTAAAAGACTATTAAACAAACTATTTGTAGTGCATTATAATAAGCCTATAAAACTAAAAGCATTGGATTTGTATTATTAAAATATGATTATCATTATTAGCCATGTGAATTGCGATTTAGACGCTTTCTCTTCGATGATTGCAGCAAAGTTATTATTTCCTGAAGCAAAACTATGCCTTTCTGGTGCTCCTGATGTCGGAGTAAAGCAGCTTCTCAAAGATTACCCTGAAAGATTTGATTTAATTAAAGAAAAAAATGTAAACCTTAATAAGATTAAAAGTGTTATCTTGGTAGACAACTCTAACTTTGATAGAGCTGGGAAAATTGGTCTTTTCTTAAAAACCAAACCAAATATCCCTATCATCTGCTACGATCACCATACCCCACCCTCTAATAGAGATGATTTTGTTTGTTTTAGGCATGAAGATTATGGTGCATGTACAACTATATTAATTAAAGAAATGATCGATCAAGGCATCTCCCCTGACCCTTTAACTGCTGGTATTTTGGCATTGGGTATATACTCTGATACAGGCTCATTTAAAGCCATAAACACAAGTCCAGATGATTTTTCTGCTATGGCATATTTACTAAATAATGGAGCATCTATTGGGTTTATAAAAAACTATATACAGCCACAACTCAACACTAAGAATTTGAAGATTATGAACCAAATCGCCTCTTCTTTAGAAACATATGAGATAAGAGGAGTCATAATAAATTATCTTGATATAGAGCTAAAAGAGGAGATTTATAATATCTCAAACCTTCTTTATTATATTAGGCAGTCTGAAAATATGAAATGTATGTTCTTTTTTATGAAACTGCCTGAAAAAATAATCATTATTGGTAGAAGTGACTATTCATTTATCCAAGTGAACTCTATACTAAAAGATTTTGGTGGTGGTGGTCATCCATCTTCAGCTTCAGCATCAGTTCAACAAACTGATCTTGAATCTCTAAAAAAGAAAGTATATGACCTTATTTTACGCAGTATTAAAGAATATGGGACTGTAGCTGATATAATGAGCAAAGATGTTGAAACTGCCAATGTTCGAAGCAGAATTTTTGAAGTAGGCAAAAAACTTAGTAATCATAATTTTGGGGCTATACCTATCCTAAAGGACAAAAAGGTCGTTGGCATCGTAACTAAAAAAGATGTTGGGCAAGCTGTGTTGCACAAGCTAAGTTCAAAGACTGTTGATCATATAATGTCGACAGACATTATCTCTATTACTTCAGACACCTCTATTTATAAAGCGCAAGAGATGTTAATCAAGCATAGCATTGGGCGTCTACTTGTTATTGATACGGACAGCAAAGGCAATTCAAAACTTGTCGGGATTGTATCTCGTAGAGATATAATAAAAGCTACATTTGAACAACAAACAAAACTCAATCAAGAGAGCTTTGATAATGTAAAAGGGCTTTTGAACAAAATAAATCCAAGTGTTCTTGAAGTCATAAAAGTGATAGCTGATTTTGCAGATATATTACAAAAAGATGCATGGCTTGTTGGCGGATTTGTACGTGATCTTTTAATGAATAAAGAGAGTATGGATTTAGATATTGTTATTGAAGGTGATGCTATAGAGTTTAGTAAGGCACTCAGTGACAGACTAAACTTACCTTTTGCTGGGTTCTCACAGTTTCGAACTGCTGTCGTTGTATTTAATAATAAACGTACTAATGTCATAAAAGTTGACTTTGCAAGTGCGCGTTCTGAGATTTATGACAAACCTGGCATTTTACCAGCTGTTGAGATGTCATCAATTAAAAACGACTTATATAGGCGTGATTTAACGATCAATAGTATTGCTGTTCAGATTAATCAAAAACATTTTGGTAGGTTATTTGATTTTTATAATGGGCGTAAAGATATCCAAAATAAGATAATAAAAACGCTCAATAATATGAGCTTTTCCGATGACCCTACCCGCATCCTTAGAGCAGTACGATTTGAACAAAGATACCAATTTGAAATTGATACAAAGACAAAGCATTTGATTATGTCTGCCCTTGACTTAAAATTAATACAAAATGTAGCAGTTGAGCGTATTACACAAGAGTTTGTAAAAGCATGTGATGATGAGCATGTAAACCTATTTTTTGCCAGATTAGAAGAGCTTAGTATTCTAAAAAGTATTAATCCCAATCTAAACATGACAAATGAAAAGCAAAAGCAAATGAAGCGTGCGGAGCGTATCATTCTTTGGTACAAAGAGTCGTTTAAAAAAAGAACAATATTAAAATGGCTTATTTTTACTTGTATACTCTGTAATGATATGAGTTATCGCTCTGCTGAGAAGTTTTTTGAACAATATAAATTCCCATCACTTGCAAAAAAAACACTTAAAGAGTTTTTTGAAGCCTATGAATTCCTCTCTACAAATCTAAACAAGAAAAGCAAAGGCGAGCTTTGTTTATCAATAAGAACTTTAAGGCATGAAATATTATTGTCTATTGCTTCATGTTACCATGATGAAGAGATGTTCGACTTTATCAAGAACTACATATTATACGACAGTTTTATTAATGTTGAGTTAAACGGTAATTACCTCATTGACAGAGGTGTAACAGAAGGTAAAACCATAGCAAAAGTACTTAAAGAATTATATGTTGCAAAAATTAATAAAGAAATAAACAACAAAGATGATGAAATTAATTATCTAAAAGAAAAGTATAATATATGAGAAAAAATAGTTTATTAAATACAATGAGACATTGGCAAGATATTAAAATGAAATTAGTTTTTGAATCTATTCTTGTTGGGCTCATTGCAGGCATTGTTGTTGTTGCATATCGCATCATGCTTGACTATGCTGGCAAATTTACTAATCATGCCTATACTTATATGAAAAATAACTATTGGGCTATACCTCTTTGGTTTTTGATCCTTTTTGGAGTGGCTATTTTTGTCAAATATCGCACAAAGAAAGTACCAATGATTAGTGGAAGCGGCATTCCTCAAGTTGAAGGCGAGTTATTAGGACATATTGATATGAGTTGGTGGAAAACTCTTGTAAATAAGTTTATAAACGGCGCATTGATGATTGGAGCAGGTTTATCCCTGGGGCGTGAAGGACCTTCCGTTCAAATGGGTGCTTTAATTGGTAAAGGTGTTAGTCGTATTTTCAAACGTATAAGAATTGAAGAAAAATATCTTATCAGTTCAGGTGCCGGCGCTGGACTATCAGGGGCTTTTAGCGCACCATTAGCTGGTATAGTTTTTGTGTTAGAAGAAGTTCATAAGAATTTCTCTCCCCTTGTCCTCCTCCCCACTACTGTTGCTTGTATAACAGCAGATTTTTTTAATAAGGTTATTTTTGGCTTCCAGCCTGTTTTCAATCTGTCAGCTTTAGAGATTTTACCTTTGAAATATTACGGGCTCATAGTTTTACTTGGCATAGTTATTGGTATATCAGGAGTTTTTTTTAACAAATCACTAATTTTTTCTCTCAATTATTATAAGAGTATCAAATGGTTACCAGAGCCTTTTAAATTAGTCTTACCGATATTTATTGCGGGTATCTTAGGTTTTTTCTTACCTGATGTTTTAGGTGGTGGGCACCATTTAGTCATAGATCTCGTCCATAAAAGTACGACTCTTCAGTTTCTATTAGTACTTTTGTTTGTAAAATTTATCTTTACTATGATCAGCTATGGTAGTGGTGCACCTGGTGGTATCTTTTTACCTTTAATAGTCATTGGCGCTTTAATTGGCAATGTGTATGGTTATATTGCAACAAAGGCAACAAATATTGACCCTATTTATTTGAACAACTTTATTGTATTAGCAATGGCTGGATATTTTACAGCTATAGTTAAAGCTCCTATCACTGGCAGTCTTTTAATAACAGAGATGACAGGATCATTTAGCCACTTGCTTTCTCTAAGTGTTGTTTCTATAACAGCTTATTTAGTCTCTGATCTGATGAGGTCTGAGCCAATTTATGAGACCCTTTTAACTCGTTTTATTAAAGATAATAAGAATATATTATCTGAAGATAAACATGATAAAGTGATTTTAGAAATAGCTGTAAGGTTAGGCTCAAGCATCGATCAAAAGAGAATTATGGACGTAGAGTGGCCAAAGTCATGTTTACTTGTGGGCATTCGTAGAGGGCATCAAGAGATTATTCCAAAAGGAAACACCCAAATGTTTGGTGGAGATTATCTGATAGTCTTAACAGATAAAAAAGATGAAATTCAAATGTGTCAATACATTCAAAACCTGAGAGCTTTGAATTAGAAAGCAGACAAAAAATATAGTTAAAATATTACTTGACAATAATATAGGGTATTATATAATGGCATTAATTAAAGAATAAAAGAGGTGTTCAATGTCAGGTAGCTTTATCGATTCAGAAATAGAC
>JAKPKU010000231.1 GCA_029553545.1 Candidatus Cloacimonadota bacterium | reverse complement strand
GATATTATTGTAAAAAGACATTTTTTCTTATCCTTTTTTGTTATTTTTGAATAATTACGACCTCTCTAAAAATGAAAATCAAAATCTGAACTTTATGAATGCTTTTATTGTCAATATAACGGCTTTATTCAACACCCTCATAGAGGGTTATGTTTTTTATTTTATAATTCTGCTTTAATCTTTTATGAGTTATTTTGGTGTGCTGTACAATAGGCTCTTAAAAAGCTTTTCTATTAAGGTACTGTTTCGTACTGAAATTAATAATCATTTCTAAAAGCAAAAAAAAGCTTCAAATGGTCGTTTAAAATCCATAGCTCATTGATTGTCTTTTTAGTGTCATTTATACAATATCGGAGATAGTCAACTGCGTTTTGTTATTCACTTCATAGTTATATATAAATAGTTCCTTACCCTTTTCAGAAGCATTTGATCCGACATTATTCATCCCATATTGTAATGACCAAGGGGTTATTTTTGCATATGAAAACAAATCTCTAATGTAATCATTATCATCTAAAGTAATAAGCCATTTGTGATTGCAGTTTTTCATGTCATTGGCAAATTTTTCGAAGTCAAAAAAAATATGATTGCATCCATTTTTCCCATATAGTCTTGATTTAATAGTTGAATAATAAGGAGGATCAAGAAAAATGAATACATTATTTCCTCCTTTTTCTAAGCTCTTTGAATAATCAAGATTTGTTATATGCGTATTTTGCAAAACTCTTTCAGCTTCAACGATTCTCTGAATAGAGCTTTTTGTTAGTCTTTTCAAAAAAGCTTGCTGCGAAAAACCACCAGCTTCTGTTGTTCCTGAAAAAGTAATTCGATTTAAAATAAAAAATCTTGCAGCTTTTTCAATATCTATAAAACTATTGCTTTTATCTCTTAAGAAAGTAAAAAGTTGTTTTCCGTCTTGATACGTCGATAGAAAGCTATTGATATGATTAACTAATGAAGAATTTTCAGTTTGTGCATATTTCCAAAATAGCATTAAATCGGCATTTATGTCATTAATCCAAAATTTATGAATATTAAACATAGACTGTTTTAATGATAAATATAGGGATCCCCCACCAACGAAAGGTTCTCTATATTCATCGAATTTTAAAGGGATAAATTGTAATATCTGTTTGATAGCTTTTGATTTGCCTCCAGGATACCTTAAAACAGATTTTAAAGTCACACTAACTCCAATTCAAAACCATTTGCTTCGCTTTCATTTTTTAACACTTCCAATAAATCCTTTTCTTTCTTTTTTAAAGGGATTGATTGGAGCGGCTTATTAGCTGTCAATTTTAGAATAGGTGTAAAGCTGTAAACTTTATTATTAATGGTTAATTCTTCAATATTACAATATAAAATTAATTTAAGAACACCATCAATAATATCATTAAGACTCGGCAATTTATCAGATTTAGTATGTTTTGCTTCGATTAGGAGCACTTTTCCATCTTTTATTAATGCCTCATCTACAGTTAAATAATATTTCCCTTTTAAAAAATTTGTTATTGTGATTATCCCTTTCGAACTGATGTCTGTGTTTTCTTTTGGTTGAATTGTAACTGATTCTCTTTTCTGAGCCAAGATCGCAGATGATCGGGAGATTTCTTTGAAATTGTCTAAATCAAGTTTAAAATTCTTTATTCTATCATCTATAATCTTCACATTGTGAAGCTCAATATTTGTTTGAAAACTAATTTTAAGATAGCTCTTTTTTGCTAATTCCATGATATAATCAATCTTAGATGCCTGGTTCATATTCCAATGTAAAGCATCTAATTTGAAGTTGTTTACTTTTTTTAATTGATCATGAATATAAAAATAATCAAACTCTTGGTTTGTAATTTTTCCATTTTTAACTGATGGTTTTGCTTTATTATAGTAAGCCAATATAACATAAACACCTAACAAACTCATCATTGAGATTGTATCCCATTGTATAAAATCTCTGTCACCTTTTATCCCCTCATCTTTTATAACAGGTATAATTGTTATACGTTTGCCGTCATTGTAGCCCAATGTTTTAAATACATTAACATATGGATAGCTGCGAGTTCTTTTTGGAGATACCCATCGGCTCACTGTTAAAACAGATGTATTATTGATTTGTAATCTAAAACATGTTTTTTTTAAAGAATCTTCTAGTTGATCAAGATTAAATAACGGTAGCTTAAACGAGAATTTTGGGTTATAGTTAAGTCCAGTAATCTTGGCTTTTATCTCTAACATAATTATAATCTCCTCTGTTTTCTATTATAAAGTAATAATCATCTGTATTTATAAATCTTTGATTGGGGAACTGACATTTTTGACAAATAATACTTTGATGATCTTGGTTGATTTCAATCCCTACTGAGTTTCTACCAAGTGATTTTGCCATCTTCATTGTTGTTCCACTACCTAAAAAAGGATCTAAAACATTTTCATTTTTATATGAAAAAAGAGTTATTAATCTTTTAGGAATTTCTTCAGGAAAGGCAGCAATACCTTTTTCAAGTTTTGAGCCTGGCAGAACGTTTGTAATCTCCCACAAAGAAGAAAACCACTTCTCTTTTTTAAAAGTATCTATATCGATTAATGACTCCTTTTTTTCTTCTTTATGTATTTGTTTATAATCGAATTTGCCTTTTTGAAAAATCAATATACTCTCTAACAAATTGTCAGGGTAGAAATACATTGGAAATGGATTTTGTAATAGGACTCCGCTTCTTTTGCTAATTCTAAGATACCCATCAGGTTTTTTCCAGATAATTCTATCTCGGTATCTAAATCCAGCACTCTGTAATAGTTTTATAAAATCAGCAGTGATAGGGTATTTGACGCCATCAACCAGCATGTCGTCTATATTTAAAGCAAAAATTCGACCATTTTTTAATACTCTATACAACTCTTTGGAAATTTTGGACATGATTTTTAAATATGACTCATAATCGCTATAAACCCCTGAGTAATCGAATGGAGCATTAAAATATGGTGGAGATGTGATTATTAAATGCATAGATTCATCTTTTAACTCAGGAATATAGGAACTATCCCCAATGATTAATTTGTGATATGTTTTAGTTTTTAATATATCTGCATCAGAATTTGTCATTTTTTATCCTTTTAAACTTCAACTATTGAGGCTGAATATGTATTTGTTATGTTTTCGGGGCATAATTTTGATTCTTAAATACTTGTCCACTTGATTTAAAAATTAGCTTTTGGAACAAATGTTTTTAATAATCCTTTCTTTTCTGCTTACTCTGACTCTTTTATTACCTTGTCAATAAAAACAAATATATTTTTCCATATGAAAGTCAAGTTTTATTATCTTTTTTTTCTCAACAATCTCAAATGGACTTGATGCTATAGTAAAATAATACTTTACTGACTTCATATGAAAGAACATAAAGATGGTGTTGTTTTATTTTATAATTTTGATTTAATCTTTTATGAGTTATTTTGGGTGCTGTGCAATAAGCTTAAGTATTTTTAGCGATAGACAAACTCTGCAAAAAAAGACTTGCCAAAAAAACCGTTCTTTGATATTTTACAAAATGGAGGCTAAATGAGTAAAAGCAATGATAAAGATCAATTAAAAAAAGTACTGATTATCGTCTATTCAGATATAATGAGAGATGCGCGCGTATTGAAGCAAGTCGCAAAATACAAAGAGCATAATTTAACATTATTATCTTTCGGGCAATTAGCTGAAAAGGGCGTAGAGCAGATTAGCATAATTGACAGATACCCTCTCTTTTATAAGATTATTGGAGCGGTTTTACTCAAGTTGCACTTATTCATGTGGTATTATTGGCTTTTACCAGTCAATCGTCAAGCTTATCATCTCTTGAAAGATAAGAGCTTTGACTTGATTATTGCCAATGATATTTACACTTTGCCTTTGGCTGTAAGCATCAAAAAGTCTGCAAAGCTGATTTATGATGCCCATGAATATTATCCACGTGAACATGATAATAAGAAAATGTGGATGTTTTTCTTTCATCAATATATGAACTATCTGACGCAAAGATTTGCTCCACAAGCCACTCAAATGTTGACTGTGGGGTATATCATAGCTGATGAGTATAAGAAAAACTTTGGAGTCGAGCCAGAGATTGTGCTCAATATTCCAGCATATCAAGAAATGTCTGTAAATCCTTTAGAAGAGGGCAAAATCAAGATTGTACACCATGGGGTAGCCCTTGAACAACGTAATCTCGAGCTGATGATCGATGTGGTTAAAGCATTGGGCAAGCCCTATACTTTGGACTTGTATTTGGTTGAGTTTAAAAAGCCATATTTGGATAAGCTAAAAGGCTATGTTGCAGATATTAATAATGTAAGAATATTGCCTCCACTCGAGCAAAAAGAGATTGTGCAAAGGTTAAATCAGTATGATATCGGCATGTATTTTTTGAAATCAAAGTCTTTTAATGATATAAATTGCCTGCCAAATAAATTCTTTGACTTCATACAAGCTCGCTTAGCAGTGGTAATAGGACCCTCACCTGAGATGAAACGTATGGTTGAGAAATACCAATGCGGTATTGCAACAAGGTCTTTTGACACAGAAGAAATTATCAAAGAAATAAGGCAGCTGACACCAGAAGAAATATATAAGATGAAGGGTCGTGCTCAATTGGCGAGTATTGGTGACTCAGGTTCTCTGTAAGTTTTAAGTGATGTAGCCAGCAAAGAGTATAAAAAGACTATAAGTATTTACAATTGCTTTCATTTTTGACCTTTAGATTAATTAAACAGAGAGATTTCTTCTTTATATTTTGGTAACATAATTATCTATTAATAAGGCAAAATCAATAAAAAAGCAAAAAAGAATAAATATTTGTTGACAGAAAAGGCTCCTAATTATTTTGTTATCTTAAATTTATAAATTAATGGAGGAAGAATTCAATTATGCCTAATCACAAGTCGCCCGCTAAAAGTTTAAAGCAAGACGCAAAGCGCTTAGCAAGAAACAATTATGTTAGAAGCACGATAAAGACTTTATCAAAGAAAATGCACTCAAATATTTCACTCGAGGAAAAGACTGAATTATTAGAAAAGATTTACTCACAGCTTGATAAAGCAGCAAAGAAAGGTGTTATTCACCCACGTACCGCATCAAGAAGAAAATCTCGTATCGCACTTTATTTCAATAAGGAAGCTGAAGCAAACAAAGCGCCTCAAGAATAATTATTGAAAAGATAGATATTCACCCCTCAAATGAGGGGTTCTTTTTTATTTAATTGTAGAATCCAAAAAAGTTTCTTAGAGAAAAGAGAATTGTAATGCTGAATATGTTTAAATCATTGAAAGAAAAGCTGGCAAAGACACGAAATAGCTTTGTTGGCAAAATTGCCGAGACACTTAGTTTGCGCACAAAAGTCGATGAAGATTTGATGGATGAACTGGAAGAAATACTAATTCAGGGAGATGTCGGCGCTGAACTGGCAATGGAAATAATAGATAAATTGAGAGATGAATTGCGGCTAAACAATGTGACAGAGCCTGAAAATGTGCAAATGTATATTGAAAAAATCATTCAAGAAATAATGCTTAAAGATTATGAAAAAGACGACGAATTATTTAATTTTGATGCTCACAAGCCTTGTATTGTCTTAGTCGTAGGAGTTAATGGCACGGGTAAAACTACTACCATTGGTAAACTCGCTAATAAGCTCAAAAAAGAAGGGCGGAAAGTATTACTTGTAGCAGCTGATACTTTTAGGGCTGCAGCGATTGAGCAGTTGACTATTTGGGCAGAAAGATCTGATATCCCAATCTTCAAAACACAGCATGGGGCAGACCCGTCTTCAGTTGTCTTTGACGGACTAAATTACTCTTTGAAAAATGATATAGATGTCGTGCTGATCGATACAGCAGGCAGACAACATAATAAAGCAAACCTGATGAATGAGTTGGCTAAGATGCATCGAACTATCCAAAAAGTGATACCTGATGCACCACATGAGGCACTCTTGGTGGTCGATGCAACCACAGGGCAAAATGCTATTTCTCAAGCGAAGTTCTTTAATGAGGCAGCAAAGCTATCTGGGCTTGTGTTGACGAAGCTCGATGGCACCGCCAAAGGGGGAATAGTAATTAGCATAAAACGTCAGTTAAATATTCCTGTTAAGCTCGTGGGGGTTGGCGAGTCAATTGAAGATTTGAGAGATTTTGATCCAGAGGAATTTGCAAACGCATTGTTTTTACATTAAAAAATGATTACCATATAGGGGAGGAGCATTGCAAAAGAGAGCTTTAGAACTATTAAAAATGGCTGTTGCAAGCAATGCAGAATTTCGCAGTGGACAGCGGGAAGCGATCGAGGCAGTGCTCGCAGGCAAAAAGACATTGGTCGTTCAGAGAACTGGCTGGGGCAAAAGCATTGTTTATTTTATTGCCACAAAGCTGCTTCGTGAGCGTGGCAAAGGCATGTGCATTTTGATTAGCCCACTATTATCGCTGATCAGAAATCAAATAAGTGCAGCTGAAAAGATTGGATTGATCGCTCTTACCATCAACAGCGATAATGCTGGCGACTGGAAGAATGTAGAAGAGAAAATTGCTCAAGACAAATGTGATATTCTTTTGATATCTCCCGAACGCTTGGGCAATGAGAGTTTTCGTAAAAAAGTGATAAATGTTATTGCTATGCAAAAAGGGATCGGTATGCTTGTGGTCGATGAGGCGCATTGTATCTCCGATTGGGGGCATGACTTTAGACCAGATTATCGTAGGATAGTGCGTATTTCTAATAATTTGCCGCAGAATGTGCCCGTACTCGCCACTACTGCAACTGCAAATGATAGGGTTATTGCCGATATTAAAGAGCAGATGGGCAATGATTTATTGATTATTAGAGGACGCTTGATGCGTGAATCTTTGAAATTGCAAGTAGTCAAACTCAATGATCAAGCGGAGAGATTGGCATGGCTTTATGAGAATATCAATAAAATGCCAGGCTCAGGCATTATTTATTGTCTGACTAAAAATGATTGTAATAAAGTGGCTTCCTATCTGCGATATAAAGGGATCAATGCCCTTGAATACCATACCATGTTATCAGCAGATTCAGGAGAGAATAGCAAGCTGGCAAATGAGCGGGAGCAGCTTTTGATGAATAATCAAGTGAAGGCGCTCGTTGCTACCGTCAAGCTGGGTATGGGATATGATAAACCAGACTTGGGTTTTGTGATTCATTTTCAAAGACCAGGCTCGATTATTTCTTATTATCAGCAGATTGGGCGCGCTGGGCGCAAGCTCGATGAGGCTTATGTCGTGCTATTAAACGGTAAAGAAGATGATAATATACAAGAGTTTTTTATTAATTCAACATTTCCCAGCATTGAAGAAGTACAAAAAGTTTTAAAAGTGATTGAAGAAGCGCCACAAGGGGTAACTAAAGGCTATTTGCTAACAAAGCTAAATATGAGGCAAGGGCGCATTGACGACTCATTGAAGATGCTTGATTTAGCTATGGCAATTAGACATGATAACCGCAAGTATGTTCGCACGCCAAATCCGTGGACTCCAGAAGCTGATAGAATTTCAAGAGTGACAAAGCTAAGATATCATGAATTGCAAGCAATGAAAGACTTTGTGGACTATCAAGACTGTTATATGGAGAAGATATCAAATGAATTGGATGACCCGTATAAGGCAAAATGTGGTAAATGTAGCAATTGCCAGCAGACTCTTTTTTTCCCAGATACTGTTAGGCATGAGCACGTAATTGAGGCAAAGGAATTCTTTAAGAGAAGCCATTTGCAGTTTGAACCAAGAAGGCAAATCCCTGGTGGTTTGATAAATGAAAAACAAATTAGTATCACCGCCGAGATGATCAATGAGACGGGACATGTCTTGTGCAATTATGGTGATGTCGGCTGGGGGCATTTGGTTAAGGAAGATAAGTATGAACATGGGCATTTCCGTGATGAACTGGTAAATGCATTGGCAGACATGATTAGAGAAAGCGAATGCATGCGAGAGAAGAATGTCTGGGTGACTGCTGTGCCTTCATTGAGGCGTCCTGAATTGGTTAAAAGTCTTGCCAAAAGGGTGGCTGAAAGGCTCGGTTTCCCATTTTTTGAAATAATTACAAAAATACATGATACAGAAGAACAAAAGCATAAAGAAAATTCATTCCAACAAGCTCAAAATGCATTTCAAAGCTTCGGCGTGCGTGAGAGTATCCCAAAATCGCCAGTGATCTTGATTGATGATATGGTCGACTCAAAATGGACATTCACCGTCTGTGGATATAGATTAAAAGGTCAGGGTGTGGCGAAGGTCTTTCCCTTCGTTTTGGCGTCCACCGCTGAAGGGGGACTGGAATGATAGGCGCATTGAATCAAGATAGCTTGGTGACTCTTTTACTGTGCTCCAATCTCCATACAAAAGCGCTTGAAGAAGAGAATTATAAGCCTTTTACATTGCCACAATGGAATAGTTTGGCTGTCAAAATTGCCAACTCAGCACTGAAAAAGCCAGCAAGCTTGCTGAATGCTGACAAAGACTTTCTCCAAAAAGAATTAGCATTGAATGAAGAAGAAGGACTACGCCTTGATTTTCTTTTAAAACAGGGTGCGAATCTGGCTTTTGAACTGGAAAAACTGACACGTTTGGGCATAAAAGTCACGACACGATCAGAAGAAAATTACCCTAAGAGATTGAGAGCATTGTTGAAGGCTTATTCTCCTACTATCCTCTATTATAGCGGAGATATCGAACTTTCAAATAGAGATTATGTGGCAATTGTCGGGTCAAGAGATATTGATGATCAAGGACTGAATTTTGCCAGAGATTTGACTAAGAGCGCTATTAAAGAGGGGCTTGGTGTGGTATCGGGTGGTGCTAAGGGAGTAGATAGCATCTCAGAAAGTAGCTGTTTGGATCATGGCGGTCATGTGATATCTTTTGTCTCTGATAGTCTGAGCAACAAAATTAAAAATCAAAGCATAAGAAATGCCATCATGGAAGGACGCCTCTTGATTATGTCTGCTGTTAGCCCTTATGAGAGGTTTTTCGCTTATAATGCGATGGATAGAAATAAGTGCGTCTATGCTTTGGCGCAGCTTGCGGTTGTGGTCGCTTCTGGAGCTGATAAAGGAGGCACATGGTCTGGCGCAGTAGAGAACTTGAAAAAAAAGTGGGTGCCTCTGTATGTTAGAGATGAAATGGGCGTGCCTGAGGGTAATGAGAAGTTGCTCCAACAGGGAGGGAAAGGGCTGAGTAATAAAGATTTGCAAAGAGAGTCTTTTTCTTTTAAACAGTTGATAGAATCTTATGAGCAGACTAAGCCCAAAGAGTATGTACAAATGGATTTGTTTAGTTTGGAATAAGCGTTTAGGCATTATATTTAATAAGAAACTGATTGATTTGTAATCGTGGAATTATTACTTATTTAGTCATTTATTTGTACCAGATGAAAATCGTGTAGGCAATAGCTTCGCTGAATAAAGAAAATCATTGCTACGAAAAAAATCGTCTCTAAACCAGCTTGTAGTAGTCATCTGCTGATTTAGGTGAAAATAGTTTTTCAAAAAACCCCCATTTTGTAAGCCCTATATATAGAGGGTGATGTTTTTTATTTATGGTTCTGCTTTATTCTTTTATAAGATATTTTGGTTTAATATGTACCTGAGGCTGTTGCATAATCTTCAAATTACAAATTTTACAATCATCATTTCATTACTAAAAGTTTACATATTTTTTCTATACCTTAAATATTCAAAATAAATCTCCTTTACATTCCCTTTAGATTCCTATAAGACTCCCTTTAATTCTCCAAGATAGCAAGGGGAATGTAAAGGGTGTCACATAGGCATCTATATGTTAAATAGTGATATATAATACTTAGTAGGTAATTAGTGAAAAGAGAGGAATACAGATCTGACACCATGATTTTTTTATGTTATTTTGTACCATCTTTAATAGGAAAATGAGGCAATTTTTAAGTTGTAATTTATACAAGTTGTTTTAATTATCTATGCAACACCCTCTACCTGCCTCAAAAAGGAGTCTATTCGATCTTTTGTTTTTCTTGACAAAAAATGATAGATTTGATAAATTGCACTTAAATATACTTTTTATCTCAAAAGGAGGCGTAAAATGAGAATTAGTGTTGCAGGAACAGGCTATGTCGGCTTGTCGATGGCTGTATTATTGGCACAGCATAATGAGGTTGTGGCGCTTGATATTGTAGAAGCGAAGGTTGATCTGATTAATAATAAAAAGTCCCCTATTGCAGATGATGAGATAGAAGACTTTTTGGCAAATAAAAAACTTAATCTTATTGCCACAACAAATGAGGCTAAAGCATATACAGACGCTGAAATCGTGATAATTGCTACGCCTACAGATTATGACCCTGTGAAGAATTATTTTAATACCAGCACAGTGGAATATGTGATTGAGAAAGTATCAAAGCTCAATCCAAATGCGCTCATGATTATCAAATCAACTGTCCCTGTTGGCTTTACAAAAGAAGCAAGAATAAAGTTTAATACTGAGAATCTCGTCTTTTCTCCAGAATTCCTGCGTGAAGGGAAAGCGCTTTATGACAACTTATATCCATCGCGAATAGTCGTGGGTGAGATATCTGAACGAGCAAAGACTTTTGCCAGCATCTTGCAAGAAGCAGCAATAAAGAAAGATGTGCCAACTTTGTTTACCGACACAACTGAAGCTGAAGCAATTAAACTCTTTTCTAATACATATCTCGCTTTACGCGTTGCTTATTTCAATGAGCTTGATACTTATGCAGAAATACGCGGGCTAAATTCAAAGCAAATCATTGAGGGAGTTGGGCTTGACCCAAGAATTGGTGCGCATTATAATAACCCATCATTTGGCTATGGCGGATATTGTTTGCCAAAAGATACGAAGCAATTACGTGCAAATTATGAAGATGTGCCAAATAATATTATCACTGCTATCGTCGATGCTAATAGAACCAGAAAAGATCATATTGCCGATATGATAATTGCAAGGAAACCAAAAATTGTTGGCGTTTATAGGCTTACCATGAAGACAGATTCAGACAACTTTAGATCTTCATCAATTCAAGGCATCATGAAGAGAGTTAAAGCAAAAGGTATTGAAGTTGTCGTCTATGAGCCAGTTTTAAAGGAAGATAATTTTTACCATTCACGCGTGATAAAAGATATAAATGAGTTTAAAAAGATCTCTGATGTGATTGTCAGTAATAGAATGGATGATATTCTCGAAGACGTTGCAGAGAAGGTATATACACGCGATTTATATAATAGAGATTAACGGTTGTTTTCCAAAAAGAAGGAAAAAGGCTTTCGGGGCTCAATGTGATAACCACAACCTGGTAGCAAATGACCGCCATGCTTGAACATTGCTACAGAGGGGTAATGTTTGCAAACTTCGGGTCTTGATTTATATATTGAGCAGCGATTATCGACTAAATAGTTACATGAAAAACGTGCAAATCCTGCATCACAGACTTTATGAAAGGTAATGTTCTGATAAAAAGGATCTGTATGTTTAATCTTTGCAAATATGCTCGGATCCCTTATTGCTTCGCCATCATGGACAATAATCAAATTTAAACAACACTGCCCACATTGGAGGCAATGCCCTGTGATTTTCATATTTGAGGGGTAGAATACTCTATTAAACCAGAAAGATAGCCTTTTCCAGAGTCTTTTCATAAACTAATTAATGAGCATTATCTTACCGACAGCCTTTTCTCCTTTTGCCTCGATCTGATAGAAATAGATGCCATTTGCTACTTTTTCTTGTCTCATATTCTTGCCATCCCATACCCATGTATTTTCGCCAATTCCCGCTTGAATTTGCTGATACGTGTTAATTTTTCTACCTTTAATATCATAAATACTAATATCGACAGCCTGATTCTTTGCACACTGGTAAACGATATTAATTTCGCTTTTAAAGGGGTTTGGATAATTAGACAGACAACTTATTGCTGGAATATTTATCGTGTGATCTTGAGTGGTATTTGGGATTACTGAGACATACCAGGAGTAGGGGAAGTCAACTTGAGAATCTGAGACGATACATTTTATTATATGCTCACCAGGTTCAGTAAAAGTGAAATTAAATGCGCCAACTTCATTTGAAATAATATCTCCGTCAACCAACCACTGATATGATGCTTCGATAAATTCATTCACATCATAAGCTTCGACAGAGAAGTTGAGTGTTTCATCAGCTTCTGCAGTAAGCAGTGTATCAGCGGGGTTTATTTCACCCACTTCGAGCCCGAGAATGCGTAAAGAGTCTATCACTACGGGTACTAGTGGTTTATCATTTGCATTGACAGCGACATGGCTAATATTAAAGACGATGTCTAAGCCTTCAATTACTTCTCCAAAAGCTGCGTATGTGCCGTCTAAGTGTGGGTAAGATGCGAGTGTGATGAAGTATTGTGAGCCTGCCGAGTTTGGTTGAGAAGTCTTTGCCATTGACAAAATACCTGCTTTATTGTGCAAGATTAAGGGTGATGTTTCATCTGGAATAGTGTAACCTGGTCCGCCCGTGCCTGTGCCATTTGGGCAACCGTCTTGGATCACAAAGCCTTCGACCACACGGTGAAAGATGAGGTTATCATAAAAATGAGATAGCCCCAAATTGATGAAATTCTCACCTGTAATAGGCATTATTTCATTTCTAATTTCAGCAGTAAATTGACCCATATTGGTGTACCAGCGTGCAAACCTTCTGGCATGTAGGCTTGCAGGTAGTATCAAGACGATGAGCAATGTAATAAGTAAAAGTCTTTTATTCATAATTCCTCCATTATTTATACTTTGGCAGATACCTTTTGGTAAAGTGCTTCATATTGACGGATGGCACTTTTCCACGACCAATCGGCTTCCATAGCATTGTTCA
Organism: Candidatus Cloacimonadota bacterium; assembly: GCA_029553545.1. Classification (GTDB taxonomy): domain Bacteria; phylum Cloacimonadota; class Cloacimonadia; order Cloacimonadales; family WRIO01; genus JAGOCT01. The sequence continues at coordinate 14,493 of JAKPKU010000231.1, read as the reverse complement.
TAAATTTCCCAAAGAGTGGCTTATCTCTCCAAACTTCTATTGCTTCTCGTATCGAGGCGATAAAGCTATTGCTATCATAATTATGAAAGAAAAAGCCATTTACTTTATTGGGGTCTTCATTTGTTAGATCACCGATAGCGTCAACATGCCCGCCAGTATGATAGGCAATGGGAATGAGCCCATATTTTAAAGCATATAAGAATGAAATGCCGTCTGGCTCGACTTTTGCAGGCAAGAGATAAAAGTCTGATCCTGCTAAGATAAAGTGGACAAAATCTTCATCATATTCTCTGATATAACGGATATTGGAGCTGTGATTCAAGAGTTCTTCAGTCTTTTGCTTTGGATATTCATCACCTGTGCCATAGATTAGCAATTGTACAGGCATCTTTTTTATCATATCAATGGACTCGAGCAGAATATTAAAGCCTTTTTCATCGCTAAGACGTGTGCCAAAGAATAAGAGAGGTACATCGGTATCTGGCAAGTCGAGCTTTTCTTGTAGTATCGCTTTATTATAAAAACGCCCATAGAGGTTGGTCGGGCTGTATTTGCATGGTATTTTTTCATCTAAAACAGGATTCCATTCGCCATATCTAATGCCATTCATGATGCCATAAAGCTTGTCTTTTTTTATCATAAAATACTCTTGGTATTCGCTATTTTCTTCCAGCACTTCTTGGGCATATTTTCTACTGCAAAGGTTGATGATATCACTAAATAAGACACCTACCTTGATTGCTGTGTCAGCCTGTTTTAAGTCGGTATAATCCTCTACAAAGCCCGTCAAGTCAGCGGGATTAAATCTATAGTCTTGCTTCAAATTGTGTAGGGTAAATAGGCAAGGGTATTTTATTTCTTTGTTTTGTAAAAATAAGGGCAAAAAGCCTGTTAGTGGCGAGTGGCAATGAATAGTATATTCTTTTTTTAAAGAGATAATAAACTCAGCAACAGCTTGATTAAAAAAGAGAACAGTTTTTATCTTTTCATTAAAACACTCAGGTGTAAAGCTCTCTGCTTTGGGTTTGATGAGATAGATTTCGGAATCGCTTGATGGTATATTTGATTTAAAAACTTCAAAGTCTTCAAAAGTAGCAAATAGCTTGGTTATTGTAGAGTTTATTTTTAAATGCTCAAGATATGGTAGTATGGTAAATGCATGATAGCTCGGCAGATTTAGGATAAATTGCTCATATAATTGAGCTTGTCTTGTCTTATTGCTAAGGCTCGCTAATTCTGGTATTACTTGTATTACTTTCATTTTTGCCTCCTTGCAGATTCCTCCATTTTCTATGAAGCCATAACCACATGTGAGGGAATCTTCGTATATAATCTTCGATAGTATAATTGATTTGTTTGGTTAAGTCAAGAACATTTTTATCATTAAATTCTAAATCGTCTGTAAATATCGGTTCTGTGACATAGCAATAATGCTTGTAATAGCCGTCTCTAACGTCAAAAGCGAATATTATAGGCGCTTTAGTTTTTAAAGAAAGTTTTGCTACGCTATTAAAAACTTTTGTTTCAATGCCCAAAAAAGGCAAATCAATGCCGTGCTTTCCAGCATATTGATCTACTAAAAAGCCGACAGCTTCTTTATTATTAAGAGCAGCTATCACTCTTCTCATGGCACTTTTCATGGAAAGCGTCTCGATGCCAGAAGCCAAGCGCGCTTTATTGATATAATTGTCAAAAAGCACATTTCTCTGTTTTTTGACGACAGCATAGACTTTGCCTGTCACTTGCGCTAAGTATTTTGCACCAACTTCCCAATTGCCAAAGTGTGCTGAAACCATGATGATGCCACGATCCATCGCTACCAATTTTTCCAAATGTTCAAGTCCTTCAAACTCCATTTGTTCAAATACTTTTTTTTCATCAGCGATAAAGATCTCGCAGACAGACTTGCCCAGTTCAAAATAAACACGATCAGCAAGCTGATTAATCTCTTTCTTTGACTTTTCAGGGAAAACTGCTGATAATTGTCTTAAGACGACTGCCCTCTTGATTTTTAGTACTTTGCCACCAAATAGTAGCAAATATGCCAAGATTCTGATGCTCAAGCCATATGGGAGTATCTTTAAAAAGCCTATTGCGCCTCTCAGGCTATAGTATTCGAGGGCGTTTTGAAACTTTCTCATTGCTCAAATAATCTCTCTTTTAAAACTTCTGATATAGTGTAAAGCGAACCAGTAATGATTAATATTTCATCGTCTTTTGTTTTGGCAAAGGCGGTCTTTGTTGCGCTCAAGAGGTCATCACAGGCGAAGTAAGGGATATCAAATTTCTTTGCCACATCTATTTGCTCCTCCAGGTCGGCAGCACGCTCAGAGTGGTTTTTACTGATATATATTTCTTGGGCAAAATGGCAGATGTCTTCGATCATAATATCGAGCTTTTTATCTCTGAGAATTGCTACCACAAAGCGGATATAGCGATTTGGGAACATGTTTTTGAGATTGCTGATCAAAGACTTTACTCCTTCTTCATTGTGCGCACCGTCAATGATCACCAATGGCTTTGTGTGCAAGATCTGCATACGCCCAAACCAATTTACCTGCATTAGAGATGCTCTGAGCTTTGTGAAATCAATTTGTCTCTGCAAAATCTCATTGTACAAGATAAAAGCAGTGAGTGCAGTGGCAGCATTGGTCGCTTGATGCTCGCCGAGCAGGTTAATCTTTATCTGTTTTAAATTGATATTCTTAGCTGGGAATTCATAGTCAAAGGTGGTGCCAGTGGTATCAGTAACGATATTTTTCACATAATATTCTTGATTAAAGGCAAAAACGGGCGCATTCTTTGTCTTTGCTTCTTGTAAAATCACTTGCTTGGCATTTTCAACGATATTTCCGAGCACTAGGGGCGTATTCTTTTTGATAATGCCAGCCTTTTCAAAAGCTATCTTTTCTATAGTATCGCCAAGGCTTTTGGGGTGATCGAGCGAGACAGTGGTAATAATGCTGACAGTCGAGTTAAAGGTATTTGTGCCGTCTAAACGTCCACCGAGTCCGACCTCGATAATCGATGTGTCGACTTCTTTTTCAACAAAAAGCTGTAGTGCCAGCGCTGTTGATATTTCAAAAAAAGAGGCTTCATTTTCGTCAAATATGTTTTGAAAGCGATTGTGTAGGTCGAGAATTTCGAGATAGGAAGGGTTTTTGCCATCAATGCGAAAGCGCTCACAGTAGTCGATTAAGTGAGGGGATGTGTTCATTCCTGTGTGATAGCCTTGTCCAAGCGCCATCGCCTCAGATATTGCGGAGGTGGAGCCTTTTCCATTGGTGCCTGCGACGTGTATTCCTTTTAATTTTTTGTCTGGGTTACCCATTTTGGAGAAGATATTTTCAATTCTTTCCAAGCCAAGTTTCACATTTCCAGAATATCTTTGATAGATGAGCTCTAAAAAGTCTTTATATTCCATTTATTTTCCTTCTTAATTTTAAAAAAGGCAAACTTATATTAAGTCTGCCTATTAAAAGTGTGTAGTTATTTCTTTAAAATAGCTCTGCAGGCGGCAATTTGTGATTTGGATGCTTTGCTTCGTTAGCGCATTTTACTTCAACAGTTTGGTTTTCAAAATCAAGGATCATATTGTATTTATCGCCAATATTTTCTTCAGGGCATTCTGGAGAAGTTTCAAGGTATTTACCGTTGACTAAATCATTAATAGTAAAGCTTTTTTCAATGCCACGGTCATCAACATATTTTTGTGCTGCTTCAACTATTTTCTTCATATTTCCAATACATTCGTCTGTTTTTTGCCCTTTATTCAAATCGAACATTCTTGGCAGTGTTAAAACAAACACAAAAAAGAGAAAGAATATAATGCTTAAGATCCGATAAAATCCAAGTTTCTTTTGTTTTAATCCCATTCTATACTCCTATATAGTTATCATTTTGTCTTATTATCAAATTATATGCAATTTAGTCAAGCTTTTTCTTTAATTATTTTTACTTATCTTAATGTATAGATCAAATCAGGCAAAAATGAACGGCAAACATGGATAAATCGTGATGAAAAAAGAGGCTGGGTTCTATTGCTCTAAGCGTAGGCAATATCTATCCATAGATGGGGGCTCGAGTAAAAAAACCACCACTATACCCGCTTGTAGTAAGCATCTGCTGATTTAGCTGAAATTAGTTTTCGAAAATCTCCATTTTGCAATACCTATATATAGAGGGCGTTGTTTTTTAAATTTATCAATCTGTTTTATTCTATGACTCGTAATTTTGATTTACAGTGAAACAGCTTTTACAATTATCTCTTTAAAAGTAAGGCAAAAAAATGCGGGGCAAGTGCCCTTGCCCCGCTGAGGATACATGGTGATTTACACACCTTTTTTTATAGATTTTTAATGTTTATGTGTTTTTTCTCTAATTACTTTACCGTTGATTTGTGAGCGTTCGAAGTAATTTGTGTGTAGTAATTTTTGAGCTAATGATGAATTTGGTTCGCCTAAGTATTCTTCATATACTTTCATTACTTCTGGGTTGTGATGAGATTTTCTAAATTTCATGTTTTTATCTTCAGTATAGAGAGCATTTGCACGAACTTGTCTTTTCTTCATTGTATTGCCACGAGGTTGTCCACCACCGCCAACACAGCCACCAGGGCAAGCCATGATTTCGATAAAGTGGTATTCAGATTTGCCATTTTCTTTGATTTGTTTTCTGACTTTATCCATTAATTCTTGAGCATTTCCTGTACCGTGAGCGACAGCAACTCTTAGCATGCCAAAGCCAGGAATTTCAACTTCACCTTCTCTTACGCCTTCAAAGCCTCTGACTTGGGTAATGTCGATATGTTCGAGTTCTTGACCTGTGATTAAAGTATAAGCTGAACGAATAGCAGCTTCCATCACACCACCAGTTGTACCAAAGATAGTACCAGCACCAGTGTAGAAGCTCATTCCTTCGTCTGGTTCTTGTTCTTCAAGGTTTTTAAAGTCAATACCAGCTTCTTTGATTAATCTGATAAATTCACGTGTAGTGAGTACATAGTCAGTATCTTGGTAGCCAGAGTCAGATAATTCAGGTCTATTTGCTTCGAACTTTTTCGCAGTACAAGGCATGATAGCGACAGAGACGATATTTGCAGGATTGATGTCTTTTTTCTGAGCATAATATGTTTTTGATAAAACGCCAAACATAGACATAGGTGATTTTGCAGTAGAAACATATTCAGCAAGATCAGGGTAGAATGTTTCCATATATTTAATCCAGCCAGGTGAGCATGATGTGATCAATGGTAATGGCTTATTATTTTTCACTCTATCAACAAGCTCGGTTCCTTCTTCCATAATCGTTAGATCTGCAGTAAAGTTTGTATCCATTACAGCATCGAACCCGATTGTTCTCAAAGCGGCATACATTTTCTTAGGAGTAACTTCGCTAACATCCATGCCAAATTCATCAGCTAATGATGCTCTGATAGCGGGAGCTTCTTGTACAATGACGTGTTTTGTTTCATCATAAATAGCATTCCATACTTCTTCAACGTGTGAGCGTTCATAAAGAGCGCCAACTGGGCAATAAATAATACATTGACCGCAGTTGATACATGGGCTATTGTCAAGACCGTTTAAGAAAGATACATCAACAAAGCCATCAAAACCACGATTAACAAATGTTAGAGCGGATACTTTTTGCACTTCATTACAGATAGTAACGCAGCGTCCACAAGAGATACATTTGTTTGGGTCTCTGATAATTGAGATGCTGCTATCGTCAATCTTGTGCATTTTTAAGATTGGTGGTGCATCAAGTAATTGAACACCCATATTATTGCAAAGTAATTGTAATTCGCAGTTATTATTAGCTGTACATGAGGGGCAATCCACATGGTGATTTGCTAAGAATAATTGCAATAAGGTTTTTCTGTAAGCTCTTAGTTCTTTTGTGTTTGTAACTACCTTCATGCCTTCATGAATAGGTGTGCTACACGCTCTAATTGGTTGAGGTCTATTATCAACATAAACGACGCACAAGCCACAGTTCGACGTTGGTGGTAATTCTTCATGCCAGCAGAGAGTTGGAATATAAATCTTATTGGCATTTGCCACTTCTAAAATAGTTTTGCCAGGTTCTGCTTTAATAGCCTTTCCATCAATAACAACATTGATCAAATTGTCCATACTTTCTCCAATTATTGTTTTTATTTAAATTTTTATTAAGCAATATAGTGCTCATTTGTTTTTTAAAATTTAGATACAACTTTAGTGTTGTACTTCTCTTATTAAAAGGTCTTTGCGTGTGTTTGTGGGAGTGTGTGGTGGTTAACAGCGATGAGTTTTGGTAAATATTGAGTATAGAAAAAGCATATAATTCTTGCTTGAAGCTTTTTTGCTTTTCCTTTTTCACAGCTATTTTAGGTGTTTTTCTGTTTTCACCTATACTCATCTTCGACTCCTTTCCAAGCACGGGAGGCTGATTCTTTTCAGATGTCAACCCATTGGTTAATCAATCATGATTCTGAAACTTTAGACTGATTAACTTCAGAGCAATACCTATTTTAAATTATTAATAAATTTGTAAAGTTTTTTTTAAGATTTTGAAAATTACTGTTTCGTATGAGTTCATAATAGAACTAAAGGGCATAGTAAAAGCAGCTCCTTATAGACAGGTTTTTATAAAATCAAGAAAAAAGATTTTTTATTTGACAAAATCTGCTTATATTTAATTAAGAAAGAGGATGCATGGTTTTTTACCGCTATAAGATGAAAGGATAATAGCATGGAAAAAAACTTTATTAATGAAAAAGAGATTTTCGCAAGTATTGAAGCTGCTAAAAAAGCAGACAAAACAATGATTAAAGATATTTTGCAAAAATCAAGGTTACTTCAAGGATTATCATTAACAGAAACTGCAGCATTATTAATGACCAAAGACCCTGACGACATTGCTGCAATTTATGAGGCTGCTGGCTGGATCAAAGACGAGATTTATGGCAATAGAATCGTCTTATTTGCCCCCCTCTATGTAACGAATTTATGTGGTAATATTTGTGATTACTGTGCATTTCGTGCAGATAACAAAGAATTAGTCAGAAAAACTCTCTCCAATGAAGAATTGATCAGAGAAACAGAAATTATCGGTCATTCAGGCCATAAAAGAGCGTTGTTAGTTTATGGAGAGCACCCCTCTTTTACAATCAAAGACATTGTAAATAGCATTGAGACCGTTTATTCTGTGAAAATTAATGATGAGCAGGTGATTCGTAGGATTAATATCAACTCTGCGCCTATGTCCGTTGATGACTTTAGAGCCCTCAAAGAGACAGGTATCGGTACTTATCAGTGCTTCCAAGAAACTTATCACTATGACACTTATAAAAAAGTGCATATTGGTGGCTTGAAAACCAATTATGAATATCGTCTTAATTCTCTACATCGTGCTCAGAAGGCAGGTATTGATGACGTAGCTGTCGGCGTTTTATTCGGTCTATACGAGCCAATTTTCGAAGTCTTGGCTATGCTTCAGCACTGCTTTGAATTGGAAAGAGAATTTGATGTCGGACCTCACACTGTGTCATTCCCACGTATTGAGCCTGCTTTGGGTTCTGATATGTCGATTCATCCACCTTATGAAATTGATGACGATTTATTTAAACAAATCGTGGCAGTCACAAGGCTGGCTATCCCTTATACAGGCATGATTATCTCAACCAGAGAAAACCCACAAATGCGTGCAGATCTTATCAATCTCGGCGTATCACAGATTAGTGCTGGCTCCAAAACTTCTCCAGGTGGCTATTTTGACGCAATGAAAAATAACCCACAAAAACAGCAATTCTTGATCGGCGATGAACGCTCTTTGGGTGAAGTGATCAATGATCTTATTGTCAGAAACAAGCATATGCCATCTTTCTGTACATCTTGTTATCGCAAAGGCAGAACAGGGCACAAATTTATGACTCTGGCAAAACCTGGTAATATCAAAAGCTTTTGCCAACCAAATGCAATCTTGACTTTTATGGAATATTTGCAACAATATGGCTCAGAAGAAACAAAGAAAAATGGGCTTGCACTTATTCAAGAAGAGCTTGCTACAATTGAAAATGAAGTACTCAAAGCAGGTGTGCAAGAGGGACTCAAAAAACTCACTGCTGGCGAAACTGATATTTATTTCTAATTGAGGCTTGCAAATGAGTAATAAAGGCGATAGAGTCAATATTTGTATTATTGGCAAAACAAATGTCGGCAAGTCCTCACTAATAAATGCTATTATCGGGCAGAATATCTCAATTGTGTCCGATCACGCTGGCACAACCACTGATACAGTGACGAAAGTATTTGAACTTGTGCCCGTAGGACCTGTCACATTTCATGACACCGCTGGCTATGATGATCGCAGCGATTTGGGTAAACTCAGGATTAAAGCCACTTACCGCAGTATGTGGCGTTCGGATATCGTAATTGTTTTGCTTGATGAAAGAGGTGCTAATGAGTTTGATCAGCAGTTTATCTCTGAAATAAAAGAAAAGAAAATACCTTATCTGATAGTCCAAAACAAGTCTGATTTACAAAAATTGGCTCCCTCGCTTTTTGATGAGGAAGTGCTGCCCGTCAGCACAGTTAATAACTTTAACATTGACACTCTCAAAGATAAGCTTATCCAAAGAATTGGCTCAATTTATGAACAGAGACCGACTATCACAGAGGGGTTGGTCGCCCCAAATGATATTGTCTTATTGAGCATACCCATTGATAGTTCTGCACCAAAGGGTAGGCTTATTTTACCACAAGTTCAAGTTCTTAGAGAATTATTGGATATAAATGCCGTAGCGATCTGTGTTCAACCTTCAGAGATACCTATGTTTTTAAAGAAGATAGATAATCAAATAGATCTCGTTATCACGGATTCGCAGTGCATTGAATTGATCAATAAAATTGTGCCTGAGCCAATAAAGGTGACCACTTTTTCAGTGCTTTTGGCAAATTATAAAGGCGAGCTGCAAACGATGCTCAGGGGCTTGGATAGGCTTGCACAGCTCAATGCAGGCGATAAAGTGCTCATTGCAGAGGCTTGCTCGCATCATACGCAATGTAATGATATTGGCAGGCAGCAAATCCCTGCGCTCGTGAAGAAGTTTACTCAAAAGGAGCTATCATTTTCTTTCGCCAGTGCCTATGATTTTCCTGATGACTTGGAGACTTTTCAGCTTGTCATTCACTGTGGTGGCTGTATGATAAGCCATCGAGAGATGAAGAGGCGCATTAATGAATGCGAAAGGCTTGGCGTACCAATCACTAATTATGGATTAATCTTTAGTAAAACTCAAGGCGTGCTTGATAGGGCAGTGCAAATTTTTAAAGAAATAAAGATATGAATAAATTACAAAAAATAGTAGATAAAGCATATGAAACAGAGCAATTGAGCAGAGAGGAGATCATTCTTCATTTAAAAGATGACTCAATCAATGAATATTTATATGCTAAAGCTCATCAGAAAAAGCAAGAATTGCTCGGCAATGAAATACACCTTCGTGCGCTCATCGAAATTAGTAATATTTGTCTGCAAAACTGCTTGTATTGCGGTCTAAGGCGTGATAATAGTTTACAAGAACGCTATAAGCTGAGCAAAGATGAAATATTGTTTTTGGCGAGCACAGCAAAGCAATATGGCTACAAAACTATCGTGCTTCAAGGCGGTGAAAGCAATACCTATCCTATTAATGACCTTTGTGAAGTAATACAAAAAATTAAAAAGGACGATATTGCTATCACCTTGAGCATTGGCGAAAAGACCTATGAAGAATATAAACTCCTAAAAGAAGCAGGTGCAGACCGCTTTTTGCTGAGAATTGAGACAACAGACTGCACTCTTTATGAACAGATGGACCCTGGCATGAGTCACGAAAATAGAAAGCGCTGTCTAAGAGATTTAAAAGCACTTGGTTATGAGACTGGTAGCGGCTCGCTTGTAGGACTGCCTGGTCAGACGATTGAGTCTATTGCTGATGATATTCTCTTTTTTAAAGAGATCGACGCTGATATGCTGGGCATAGGACCGTTTATCGCTCACCAAGATACACCCCTGAAGGACGTTCCCAATGGCAATTTATTTCTCTCACTCAAAGTAATGGCGATTATTAGGCTCTTGATGCCCGATATAAACATCCCTGCAACCACTGCTATGGAGGCTTTGCACCCTAATGGAAGAATGCTGGCTTTAACAAGCGGTGCCAATGTTTTGATGCCCAACTTTACAGACGAGATTCATCGCAAAATGTATGAAATATACCCTGGCAAGGCGCAAGTCGCAGAGAATAATTCTTTGCATATTGAGCAAATCAATAAGAAAATTAAAGAATATGGATTAGTAGTGTCAAAAACGGCAGGATACAGATGGAACCGTAGTTAATACCCTTATTTTCTACTATTTCAAAATATCACTTTACATAAAAAGCCCAAAAAATAGAGTTGTATTGTAGATGAAAGAATTTATTTTTAAGATCATACCAATCATAATATTCTTTGCTTTGGGCTATTTCTTTAAGCAAATAAAGCTCTTCAAAAAAGAAGACGGATCGATTCTATTAAGTTTAGTCTTTTACCTTTGTATGCCTGCTTTAGCTTTTTCATCTTTGCTCGAAACACAATTCAGCTCACAGCTGATTCTTATACCTTTTTTACCTGTAATTGTCATTGCTTTTACTTATGCGATCTCAAGGATAGTACTATATTTCAAACCATTAGAGAGAAAATCACGAGGCACATTTCTTATTGCGACAATGATCATGAACACAGGTTTTACTTTACCTTTTTTTTACGCTGCTTTTGGTAAAGATGGTTTTACAAAAGCGATTCTTTTTGATATTGGCAATAGCTTTATCATCTTTACATGGATTTATTACACAGCCGTGCAAGCGGGGTCGCAGGAAGGTTTTAGCAAGCTCAAGGTTTTAAAAAAGACACTACTTTTACCACCCTTATGGGCATTGACTTTGGCGGTACTAATCAAAAAGTTTGGACTTGTTGTTCCCACTCCTGCAGTTTCTTTTTTTAAGATGGCAGGCGAGCCTGTCATTCCGCTGATTATGATTGCTTTGGGACTATATTTTGAACCATCTTTAAAGTCATTAAAAGTCGCTTCCACCGCTATTACTATCAGAATGCTGGGCGGCTTGCTAATGGGCTTATTACTTACAAAGCTCATACATTTCGATGCTGTTGCCAAGATAGTAATCATTGCAAGCGCTGCAGCGCCAGTAGGCTATAATACTCTGGTTTTTTCTAATAAAGAGAACCTCGATGTCGAGCTTTCTGCTACCAGCGTATCATTTGCAATCTTAATCGGTATTTTTGGTATTCCACTTTTATTCTATTTTTTAGGCTAATGGGGGCTCTATGAAAAAGATGTCTTATAAAAAGGTTATTTGCTTTATTTTCTTGCTTTTGCCTATTCTAATCTTTGCTAATAATCAAAGAAAATTTGACACTGACTTTTTAATTCACATACGTGTTTTTGAAGAAAAAGACCAGAAATTTGCCAAAGAATTAAAGATAATCTTTTCTGAGCAGATGGAAAAATTTCAAAAGAGAGTCAAACATTACCCTGATATTCATGTCTATATTCGCATTACGCCAAATGATGACTACTACAAAAAGCTTATCAAAGATAGAGGTCGTGTTCTGGAGTTTAGTGAAGGCTTTACCGATACACATACTAAAGAGATTTTTCTGAAAAACCCACGTTCTATTAGATCAATAAAAAAGTATTCTGAGCTTGTCTTGCACGAATATATTCACCTCTATGTCGACTATTTTTGGAGTGATGCGCCACTCTGGTTTCACGAGGGTATGGCAGTCTTTTTCTCTGAGGGAGTTTCTTTTGAGCGATATAGTGATTTTATGCAGTTTTACGCATACAAACCGATGAATCTGATCAAAGAGAACCCATATAATTACCCCGAAAACCCTCACTTTTATTCGCCATACTATTTCCAATCTGCCCAAGCAGTTAAAGAGCTTTATCATAATAATTCCAATGCATTTTATAGCCTCTGGGACTATAGCCATGTGCCTTTTGATTCTGCCTTTATCAAAGCTTTTCACAAGACAACTGCCAATTATCTGACTCAATATGACCAAGAGGTTAAAAAGGACTTCCTAAATGGTATCATATTTTTAGTCATCACTCTCATCTGGGCGTCTTTGCCTATTTTGGTGATTATTGGCTCTCTCAGAAAGCGTAGAATAAATCAAAGAATACTTGAAGATTGGGAAAAAGATAAGCTGACAGATTACGAAGAAGAGGTCGAAGAAGATCTTTAACCTATATTTCTAAGTCAAGATGATTGCTCGATTTGTGATTTGACGAGGGTGCTGCATAAAAAATTAAAACAACATTTAAAAATATAGCTTGAAAATTGCCTCATTTTTCTATTAAAGATGGAACAAAAAAACACAAAAAAACCTATTATTAAATCTATTTTTCTCCCTTTTCACTAAATCCCTACTCAATTTTATATATCACTATTTAACATATAGATGTCTATGTGACTCCCTTTACATTCCCCTTGCTATCTTGGAGAATGAAAGGTAATCTTATAGGAATCGAAAGGGAATGCAATGGAGATTTATTATGAATATTTAAGGTAAAGAAAAAATATGTAAATTTTTAGTAATGTCGATTGCTCGATTTGTAATTTGAAGATTGTGGAACAGTCTCGTAATTTTGATTTACAATGCAACCACCTAAATGTCGATTGCTCGATTTGTAATTTGAAGATTGTGGAAAAACTTCTTTATTTTAAAAAAACTACTCTACTTTGCAAAACTCTTGCTTATAAATCTCCAGTAATGCGAGAAATAAAGAGGCTATTACTGGTCCAATAATAAAGCCCATAATGCCAAAAAGCCCGATGCCACCGAGCGTTGAAAAGAATATCATCAAGTCATGCATTTTGGCATCTTTACCTACCAAGACTGGGCGAATTATATTGTCGATATTTGAGATAATCAAAGAGCTAATTAAGATAATCGTCACCCCACTCCAGATATTGCCAATAATTATCTGAATAATGCCAGCAGGGACAAGCACAGACCAAGCACCAATCACAGGGATAATGGAGCAAATCACCATCACAAAGCCCCATAAAAGCCAAGTGTCGATGCCAAATGCCCATAAAATCAAAGCGCCAAGTCCTCCTTGCACCAAACCAATAATCAATGTGCCCTTCACTGTTGCGCGTGAAATACGTGTAAAAGTGTCGAACAATTTTGTATTGTATTCTTTACCTAAAGGGCTCAGGTTTTGTAAAAATTTTATCAGTTTATCTCCATCTCTAAAGAAATAAAACATGCTGAAAATGGTGATAAAGAGGTTAATAAAAAAGACAAAGACAGATGGAGAATAGCGATTTATTAAGAAAGTTATTGCTTTTAATAGCTTATTTGCCGATTCAAGTAAGACAGCCACCCAGTCGATATCCAGTCTTTCAAAGTAGTGATAGATGCTATAGCCTTGAAAATAGCTTGTAATCTCCTTTTGAGAAAGCTCTGATAGCTTTACAATATAGGGGTTTATATCAGAGACAAGCTCGCTAATTTGATTGCCCAAAATAACAAAGATTACAGCTAATGGGATGAAAATAATGAGAATTAAAAACAGGCAAGTCAATAGAGAGGCAATGTTTTTTTTATTATTCAATAATTTCAAGATTTTTTTGTACATGGGGTACATTAGAGAGGTGAAAGATAAAGCTATGATAATAGGGCTGATAAAGGTTCTTATTAATCTAAAGAAGATAATGCTACATAAAAGCAAGAGCAGTATAATGACCCATGATTTGATACTCGTAATTCTTAATCTTTCATCCATTTTGCACCTCCCAAGAGATTTTACTATATATTATTTATATAGACTATATTATAAAATATATAATAAAAGTCAAGTATTTGTTTTGTTAAATCGTGTTATTTTTACAAAAAAGTTAAGATAGTAAGCATTAAAAGAGCATTTTTATTCTTTTACAAAGGTTTTTTTATGTCTGATAATACATTGGTTTAAGTGTTGCTATATTAGTATTAAAAAAAGTATTGACTTTTTATGCCAATTATAATATCTGTTGAGTAGGAGGGTGAAGAAATGATAGGATCATTAATTTCAAAAGCGTATCTTAGTCTGGTGAGCTTTAGTGTTCTGCTTTTTTCAAATTATGTTGGCAACACGGTATCTTTCTCTCCTTTATCTTCACAAATAGTAGGTGATAATATCGTTTTTTCTGCACATTTGATCAATGCTTTTGAAAATGATTTTGACGAAATATTTAAATCGGGTAAAGATATTAAAGTCTGGTTTGAATTGCGAATTATCCAAAACAATAAAATCATCCATTCTGAGTCATTTTATCACCAAGTCACATGGGACTCAAAAAATCGTATATATCTCGTTGACCTGCAAGAGCAGAACTATAAGACACGAACCAGATCCAGCAAAGAGTTGAAGCGCCTATTATCTGTCGTCGAATATCCTTTTTATAAAGCA
>JAKPKU010000230.1 GCA_029553545.1 Candidatus Cloacimonadota bacterium | reverse complement strand
GATATTATTGTAAAAAGACATTTTTTCTTATCCTTTTTTGTTATTTTTGAATAATTACGACCTCTCTAAAAATGAAAATCAAAATCTGAACTTTATGAATGCTTTTATTGTCAATATAACGGCTTTATTCAACACCCTCATTATATGTCTTTACTACTTGTCCTTTGATATTGTAGATCGCAAATTGAGCTGTTTCACCCTCTTTGACATCGACACCAAAGTTCGCCTGTGAATTACCTGTAAATGGGTTTGGATAGACGTTCTGCATAGCAGTAATAACTGGCAATTCTGGAACGATATTCTCTTCATTTGTTGTGACAGAATACGGTCCGAAGTATTGGCTTGTGCCATTGCATTCCACAGTTTGTAACCAGTAATAATACATTGTCTCGGGCAATACTTCAGTATCGACATATGAGTAATTAGCTTCATTGGAAGTATTGGTGGGTGCGATCAATGTATTGGTGATTCTCTCAGCACTGTTCAGAAGCTCTTCAGCACCACGGTGTAAGTGATAACCAAAGAGGTTATTTTCTGACTGTGTAGTCCAGGAGAGTGATACAGTATTATTCGTTAAGACAGCAGTATTAAAAGCAGAGAGTTCGACAGGTAGAGTAGCATCGTAGGTGATCATGAAATCATCGATAAAAATATAATAGGTGCCAATATTACTAACTTTTTCTTGTGACTCACAGTAGAAGCCGAATTTTACTCTGCCTGAGTAGCCAGTGAGATCGATCATAATAAATATTCCATCTTGTGAGATATCAAGTAAGTCATTTTTGCCGTTGTAAGTCCACTCTTTGAGAACTTGGACAGGCACCCAGTTATCGTTTTGTTCTACCAGGAGAACGACAGCAAATCTATCTTGCTTGTCAATATTAGAAGGAAGTTCGCCATATGAGTTTGTGATTGCTATGTTAAACTTAAGCGTATATCCGCCAGGCACACTTTGCCCAAGGTCAATAATAGGTGAAGTCAGCCATTGATATTGCTCTTCTTTATCTATTTTTACCGCAGCACAGTAGTCCATATCGGGTAAAAGAGCAAATGAACGAATACCCCAATTAGATTCCCCTCTTCGATATCTTGCAGTTCTGTGTTCACCCCAAGCTCTCCTATTTTTGTTTGCCAGTAATTAGGTAAAGCATTGGAGTCATAAAAGTATTCAGCATATGGGAAGTCTGCGATAATATTACTTATACCTCTACCAGTAAGAGGGATAAAGAAAGTCTTTTCTTCACCGTCATCATAGACAATCTTTAAAGAAGCACTATGCTTGCCTACTGTTGTGGGTAAGTATTTCACTGTAATGTCTTTCGAACTTGCTACTGCGATATTAAATGGTGCACTATAAGCATTAATCAATACGAACTGATCTGCATTAATTCCTTCAAGAGTAACAGATTTTATAGCCAAAAGTTCGTCATCCTTGTTTTCGATGGTAAATTTATGTTCAGCTGATAATTCTATACCAATATCTTGGAAATCATGTGATAGTGGGTTAATTGCGAATGTAAGGTAATCTACTGAAATATTGTCAAAATAAGAAGTAAATGGCGTATCGCCGCAATATGTGATAAATCTGATGTTTACATTTTGTTCTTCAGTATTTTTTAAAGCGACTTGGAAAGATCCAAAATCATCACTCATATTAAGATCGGAATAATTTATTGTTTTAAGTGGTGAGTATACTACACCATTATCAGTTGAAATCTGAATCACTATTTTGTTGCCTTCTCCAATATTCTGGTTTCTCCCTACAAGGCAATGATAATCAAAGGTTAATACAGCATTCGATGGTAGAGGTCCGATACGAGGGATGGTGAATGTGGCATTGGAATTTATTTCGGTCAATGAACATGTTATTGCATCGTTGTTTATAGCGACATTATTACTTGAATTCCAATCAAAAGCAAATTCACCCTTTTGATATCCATTAAAGTCATTAAAATCTGCCAAAAATGGAAATGGGGTGACTGCTGATTTTGTTGTAAAAGTCCAAACATCGTAGTCTTCTTTATTATAGGTGTTTTCACCATCGTTTGGCACAATTTGCCAATAATATATTGTGTCATAATTTAAAGGTATATTTGCTTGAAATGACTCTGCAGATTGATTTACAGCTACAATTTGAGTAGGTGGGTTATTAGTATCTAAATAAACGTCAAAATGTGCATCTGGTGGTAAATTTAATTCGTGCCTTCCCCAATCTAATTTACAATTTACAGAGGCATTGTCCACGTCTTTTATGGGCCATAGAGGATAAACTTCATCAAAAGAGAGTGTAACATATGCATGGCTATTCCAGCCGTCCAAGGATATCGGCAGCGTATCACCACCTGCACTCATCATCCCAGTTGTATCTATTTGGGTTATACCTCTACCGAATTCTGGAGTTGTGGTAAAATTACCAGTATTATATTTTCTCTCTGCTTCACACATAATTATTAGATTTCCTTGCCCTATTTCATAATGATGAAAAGGTGTCTCTAACTCGATCGTTGCCCAACCCGTTTCTGAAAATGTGTAGTTACTATTGTATAGGTGATATGGATCACTTTCCATATATGTAGACTAATTATTATCAGTTAAAGGGGGATCATTTTCCCAGTTAAGCATATAGAATTTGAGTTTAAATTCTGCATCGCTCGTTTTTCCGACGTACCAGCCAATTTTGGTTATTAGCCCATAATTATTGATTTGGTCTTTGTTGAAAAGCATAACACTGCGAGTAAATCTGCAACCATCTTTGATAAGAAAATCGCCAAGCATAGATCTTTCATCGGCATCTGCACCTGGACTTGAAGTAATTGCTACTTTTTTTGCGGTTAAGGTCTGCTATACTACAATTAAAAGTAATATCATTATTAAAAGTACTTTTTTCATCTTTCCCTCCTATATTATTTAATGATTAATTAAATATTTTACCAAGGTCTGAGTTAAAGTATAAATACATAAAAATATATGTCAAGTAAAATAAAATATTTATAAATATGTAGTAGATAATTAGGACTGAGAGCTAAAATGACGGGTGTTTTTCTAATTAAATAAAAGTGAGAAAACTTATTGCGTAGAGGTTATAACAAATTGTTTATCGTATATATACAATTAAACTATTTGTATTTACAATGCCATATCATTGTAATTTATTGGTTTTTAAGATTTGTCGTCTGTTATCACCCGCTGCGAAGCGAATTCCAAAATCGTGCATTGTAGAGTATTGTCGTGCCTTGTTAAAAAAATAGTAAAAAAAGCTTGACACATAATAGATAGTTGATTATTTTTAAACAAAATTAATATATAGGAGTGATAAAATGAGAAATCTATGTGTGATTATGTCATTAATAGTGTTGTTTATTTGTGTTGTTCCATTAAGTGCTCAGTTACCAGAATCCAAACAAGCGACTGTAATTGAAAGCGTAAGCTCATCCGAGGTATTGATTGAGGCGACTGGTATTTACAAAAATAAAAAGAAAAGTGAAGTTGAAAAGATTGGTGTTGCAAGAGCGTCAGATGATGCCAAAAAGGCTGCAGTTTATCAGATTTTATATGGTGGTACTGACCCAATGCTGAAAAATACGGTCGAGATAAACAATATGGAACCACATATTTCTTTCTTTTTTAATATGGCAAATATCAATCGATATGTCTCTTATGAAGATACTCAATTAAAGTCAAAAGTCATAACAAATAAAGGTACAGAAATTAAGATAGTAAAACGCTTTAAAGTTAATAAAGAAATAATTAGAAGAGATTTAGAGAACTTTAAAATTATTGAAGATAGACAAGAGCTCGCTAAAGCTATTGGCATGCCACAGCTGATGGTGATACCAGAAGTTCCTAAGGGAAAGAGTCCTGTCGATGAATTGAGAAATAATCCAATATTAAAGCATGCTGCATCAGTTGTCGAATCACATTTAACAGCAAAGAATTATGAAGTACTCGTACCCCAACAGATGGAAAGTATTAATACACTTGCAGATGCGCAACAGATGCTTGGCGACAGAAATGAAGATTTAGCGTATAAATTAGCTCTATCAATAGGTTCTGATGTGTATATTACCTACTCTGGTGCATATGAGAAAGGCTCTTATAATACAACCAAATATGCTATGAATGTACGTGCTTATGAGACAACTACTGGGCGTTTATTAGGTACAGAAACAGGGTATAGTCAGGGGCGTCAGGGTGAGTCTATGGCATCAGTTGAAGAGGCAATGAACACAGCAATAGATAATGTTTTAAGCCGTATTGAAAGCTATTGGCGTGAAGATATGAAGAATGGGATTCAATATAAGCTTGTGATTAGCATTAATCCCTCTCTATCAGAAGATGAAGTGCTTGATATTCAAGACTTGTTTGAAGATGTAGTGAAAAAGTTTTCAAAACGTTCAAAAGAAAATATAGCTACTAAGCAAACACTCGATTATAGTATTTGGTGTGACCCTGCAAAATATGATAGCTCAAGAAGACTTTTAAGAGATATTCGTCAAGAGTTTGATAATTCTGCATTCGGTGCAAAGATTAAACCAATCAATACTAATAGGAAGCTAATTCTTTTAAAAATTGACTAATCGAGGGCAGTATGAAAAAAGCATTGCTAACTTTACTTGTGCTTTTGATAGCTGTTGCCTGTGTAGCTACGCCTAAGTGGTATAAAACAGCACGAAACAATAATAATGACAATGATTTGCTGATAGGACTTGGCTCTGCAAATTCACGTGAGCAAGCGTTGGATAATGCAAGAATAGACTTACTCCAACAGATATCTGTAAAAGTGCAATCAATAACTGAGTTGCAGCAAGAAAGTATTGAATCAGAGGGTAAAGAGTACTATGCCGAATCTATTAACAAGGCTACTAAGCTGACAGTTGATCAGACAGTCATGGGCTTGAAAGTTGAAAAAGAAGTGGTGGAAAAAAAGACATGGTATGTTCAAGTATCTCTTTCAAAATCAGCTATGATAAGCTCTTTAAGAGAAGAACTAAAACAGATAAATAGTTCGGTTAGCACCCTAATTGAAGATGCTGATAAGTTGAGCAAACGGGGTGATATCTTTTTAGCAATAAAGAATTATACAGATGCTCAAGAGATCATACCAGAGCTAATTTCCAAAAAATCCCTTTATGATAGCTTTTCAAGTATGCCTTTTTTTGTTAGTGAAAATAAGACGGTAAATTCTGTTAATAGTAAGATACGCAGGTTATTGACCGAGATTCGTTTTGAGATTATCTCTGGTAATAATCAAACAGCTAAAAAAGGTAGCCAACTTGCCGAAGCAATTGTATTTAGGGCAGTAGTTAGAGATGCACAGAGTGGTGAGACCGTCGGCATAAATGGGATGCCAGTTAAGGTCTTATATTCAGATGGGTTGCTAATTGAAAGAGGATTAACGAATGAAGATGGCTTATTTAGTGTAAATGCTATGGCGAGCCCCTCTCAAGGCGATAAAGGTAAAATTATTATACAGATGGATTCTTATAGATTGCCCGCCTTTTTCAATGCAACCCTAAATAGTATTGTCGGCAATGCCTTTTTTACTACAATAGAAACGAGCCCTCTTACTGTACAGGTTGTAGTGAAAAATAATAAGGGAAAGAGACTTGATAAGGCTGAACGTAGCCTGGTTAAGAATTTAAATAACAATAATGTGCAAGTGGATCAGTCATCGCCTTTATTGATGAGCGGCATTGTAAATATCAAAGAGTCAAAAGTAGTAGAAGGTGTTGGTACAAAACAATACTTGGTAGTGGTTGAGATGGATGTTCAGTTGTCAGTTATTGCGACTAAAGAGATATTGGGGTCAATTAGCGCAATTGGTAGAGGTATGTCAGCAAAAAATGAAGATGAAGCATTGCAAAAAGCTTATGATAGCATTGCAATAAACTCAAGAGAGCTAAAACAAATGATTGCAAATGTTGAAGATAAGACGCAAGGTATTCAACAAAACAAATAGTGTGAAAGTAAAAAGAACGGGGGTTATATGTTAAAAAGGATTGTTTTGATTACGTTAGTGGTCACACTTTGTTTGCCACTATTTGCTCAACAAGGGAAATATGAGCGAAAATCGATAAGTGCTGTTGAGTCAGTTTGGCTGCAAAGAGGTGCATTGCAAGGGGTTAATAAATTTGACTATGCCTTTTTTGACAAGATGGTCAAGCATTATATTGAGTTGGACCGCTTTGATTATAATTATCTGCCAAAAGGTCTATTGGCGAAGTTTCGTGATAAGGCAAATAGTAAGGACTATATCACAGCGGATATTATTGCTGATATAATGAGCGAGACTTTAGGACCTCAAATCCAGGCTATTTTAGGAGACCCTGCAATACAAGAGCTGCGAGCTGGAAACCTTAGAGATGAGTCATTTTCACAGACTTTTGCAGGTTCAAAAGCTAAAGAAATGGGGCTAACAGAAACTGAATTAGAACGACTAATGAACTCTGCATATATCTACTTGCCTTTTCTCAAATCAATGAAAATGGAAGAAGAAAATGGTAATATTACTGTTACGATTACCGGCGGAATAGTGTGGTACCAAGTACTGGTAGATGGTAATGGTAAAGTTTCTATGAAGCTTTTAAAAGCAGTTGAAACATATGCAATAGGATCTTCAGAAAGAAACCCAAAAGCAGTGATGGGAATTAAAGCAGACTATAGTCATTTTGACTTTGGAAATGAAAGGTTCAAAACAACCACTGAAGAATATGCTCAATATGATGCGATGCAAGCATGGACAAAGAACTTGAGTGTGAAGACTAAAGAGATTGATGACTTTAAACTCTCAGCTCAAATAAATAATATACTTAGTGGTAGTGAATTCAAATTGAATTTAGGCTTTAAAGAAGGCGTTCATCTTGATGACGGGTTTTTTATTACTGATGCCTATGAAGATAAAAATGGAGAGATTAAAACAAAGAAGATCGGCTTTGGACGCATAACTAAGACAGCAGATAACCGTGGCGATAGCATTGAAAACTCTGATGCTAAATTGTATTACGGTAAAGTGACTGAGGGATCTGTTGCTTTTGAACATTCCCGACTTGGAATTGATAGCTGGGTAAAAATCGGTTATCAAACAGGAATGGTGATACCTGAAGAGATTGGCCTTTATAAAGAAGAAGTAAATGAACAAATAGTGGCTAATATCGGTTTTGGATACAATCTTGCACCAATTATTGGCGTTAGTCAAACATTTTTAGATATGGAGCTGGGGTATGGCTTACCTTTAGGCGAGAATAATCCATACAATGACGACATTCTCGCTTACACTTTGTCTGCTTATGGTGGCATTAGCAAAAAGTTTTGGCTTGGTAGAAACTCGCTTCAATTAGGGGTGATGGGTGGATATGATCGAATGGCTATGACCTGGGCATATTTGGACTTGGATAATAAATTGACGATCAATGCCTGGGGTGTAAAGGGTGGAGCTGATTATACATATATGGTTAATCAAGACTTACAATTTACACTGGGTGCTGATTTTAAGCTTGGCATGACACCTACAGGCGTTACTTTAGAAATAGGAGATTACTCTTATGACTGGTCTGGCGGTGGAATACCTGAACCATACTCAGATATTAACTTTAGTGGTATGATTTTACGTGCGGGCTTTTCTTATTCTTTAGGTGAATTGCCTATAAATTTATTTGGTTGGCTTGACCCGCTGAAAAAGTATTAGGATTGGATAACATAATTATTAGATAGAGATTCTTTGGGTATTTGTTAAGCATTTGCCGACCATTTACCCAAAGTCTTTTCTTTAAAAAAAAGGAGATAAGATGTTTAAAAGATTAGTTTTCTTTATTGTTTTTTCTATTGCGCTATGTTCATTGTTTGCCCAAACGCTCATGCACACCTATTTTAAAGACTATGAAGAAATTACAAGAATAGTATTTGTTTTTAATAAACCTATATTGTTTAAGGTTAATATGGAAGATGCAAGTAAAACAATTGAGATTGAGATAAGTAATTCATCACCTTTGGCATCTATGTTGCCCTTACAAATAAATTCGGATAATCAACTTTTACAACAAGTAAATATACAAAAGCAGAAAAATAATACAATTATTAGTCTTAATATGAAGGGCGATTATTACTCAGAGATCTTTACAACAAAACATGAAAACTTTAAATTGGTGCTCGACTTATACTTGAGTGAAGAACCACGTAGTTTAGAATCAGCTAATATATATATTGATTTTTATGAAAAAGTGTCGATGAAGAAGCGAGCAGATGCCTTACGCAAGAGAATAGCAAAGAATGAGTTTAAGCCACGAGAACAGCCAATCACAGAGTCTCCAAAAGACTTAGCTGATGGTGATTTAGGCATTATTGTTAAAGGCATTACGCATAGCGATGATCTCTTTGGCTTAACAATGCCAAATATTTCGCCAAACCATAACCATTATCAATGGATTAGAGAGTCTTTTTCTATCTTAAATGATTTAAAGAGAATAATGGTCGTTGACTTTGGAGAATCGTACAATATGTTAAAGCAATATGAAGATGCAAAGAATGTGGAAGTAGATTTTTTGAAAGAGCTCTCCAGAGAGCATAACTACATTGGCAAACTACCAGTAGAAATAAATGCGTGCAAAGTAAGGGCTGAAAAACAAATCAGCATAGCACCACAGTCAAGTAAATCAGAGATTAAGTACACTTTAAATATGCTCAATAATATAATTGCCTTTACTCCTGAGTTTCAAAAGCAGATGAGCAGTCTGATAAATGAATATCAGAAAACACTAAACAATTAAAACTATTTTTAAAAAGTAATTGTGTTAGATACTATAATTGTATCATTTAAAGAATTATCTAAAAGTATATTAGATGATAAAGGGGATTTCAAACAGGAAGTCAGTTTTAAGGATATTATTCTTGCTAAAAAGTCTTTGCAAGATATACTAAATTACTATTTAATAGATGAATATCAAACATTTCCTTCATCGTTTGCACGCCTTTTATATATTACAAATAAAGTAGAAATAAAGCAATACCATTTTAGTCGATTGAGCTATCTTATAAAGTTTTATAGCAATAGCAGATTACCTTCAGTTAAGTACTTTGCTGAGATAATTATCGCTATATACAGGCTTTTTTCACTATTGGATATTCATAATGATATCACGCTGGATAGGGCTTATGACAATTTAATCAGCAATTTTGATGAACAATTAAATAAAGAATATACCCCGATAGTTGACTATAATTATGATATTCACGCAGAGATTTTGCATCTCGATATCGAAGAAACAAGGTATCATACACCACTTTTAAAGATTAAAGCAAAAGATGAAAACAGTGTTGATGTTATTACTATTTATTTGTGGGATAAAGAGCCCAAACCGAAATATGAGAGCCATTTCTCTTTGCTTGCTGACTTTTATTTTGAGGGATGTAGGGTTAACTTTTTCAACTTAAAATATCTGGCTCAAAAGGACGCATATATTCAGTCTGATGATACTTTCTTCACTTTTATGCCAGACTACTTAATAGATGCAAGCGCAATTGCAGAGTGTTATGGTAATAAGATATTACCTGAGAATTGGCTTTTGAAGCTGTTTGATAGCAAGAACTTTAGTATGGCAATTTTACAAGGAAAGATTGTTAATCAAGTTTTAGATGATATGATTAATAAAGTGGATAAAAGCCTCGAGGTAACAACTAAAGAAGAATTAACGAAAGATGCTTTAAAAATATTGAGTTTAAATGATTTTGACGAAAAAGAGCTTGTTGATAATATCATGTATAATCATCTACCAAACATCTATAGTCTGATGCAAAAATATGGTGCTCAGACAATTATCACTGAACCATCTTTCATATCGATTGATTATGGGATTCAAGGCCGATTAGATGGCTTGGTTGAAGATAAAAAGATCCAGCTTAACAAAAGTATCTTTGAATTGAAATCAGGTAAAGCTCCTAATTATAATATTTGGCAAAATCATATGGCTCAAGTGGTTTGTTATGATTTGCTTTTGCAAAGCGTGTATGGAAAAGAAAGAACTGGCTATAGTATGGTGTTTTATTCAGCAGCTGAGAAAGAGCCACTCAGAAATGCTTTGTTTGGGAAGAGAGAGATAAAATCTATAATAATGTTGCGTAATCAGATAGTCTCAAATATTTATAAAATTGCCAACAATAATTTAGATTTTATTGAACTTGTTCAAGACAGAATTAATTCTTTTGCCTCGTATCAAAAGCCTAAAGTCGAAGAATTAATAAAGGTCTTTCGTCAGGCAAATAGCAATGAGCAATTGTATTTTAGAACATATGTTTCTTATATCATCCGACAGATAATAAGAAATAAAATGGGTGATAGAGATGATGTTTATGATTATGGCTTTTCTGCTTTGTGGGAGCTTGATTTGGCAGACAAAGAGAAACTTGGTACTATCTTTAGTGGGCTCAGTTTCCTTGAAAAAAATGATAGAGTATTGAGCTTTCAAGCAGATTTAAATAAAATATCTCTAAGCTTTAGGGAAGGTGATCCAGCTCTTCTTTACGGTGTTATGGTTGGGCATGAAAAGGCTACTGCTACTGTATTAATAAGAGGTAGTTTTTTAGCTTTTGCTGGTGACACAGTATCTTTTGAAGTAACTAATGATTTCGTTGATTTAGAATATTTTAAACATTTTGATTATTTTGTAATAGAAAAGAATAGCTCAGATTTTATAGAGTTTTCATTAATCAATTCGCTTTATGATTTTTTAAAAGCCCCTCTTGATAAACGTGATCTATTGTTTGGTAAAGTTGAACCAAAGACCACTTACATTGAGAATAATTCCCTTATTGACAAAGCTGACAAAGTTATAGAAAAGGCAATGGCAGCAGAAGATTTCTTTATTATACAGGGTCCCCCTGGCACGGGAAAGACTTCAAAAGTAATTATCGGCTTAATTGATAAAATGTTAAAAAAAGATGAGCTACCAATTGTTGTATTGGCTTTTACTAACCGAGCAGTTAACGAAATTGCAGATAAATTGAGAGTAAATGGATTTGAATATATTAGGCTGGGTAGTCGCTTTATAAACGATGCAAACCATATTAGCAAATATCTCGATTATAATGATAAAGAAAAGAGTTTACTGAAACTAAAAGAAAAGAGGCTTTTTATTTCAACTGTTTCGAC
Source organism: Candidatus Cloacimonadota bacterium (assembly GCA_029553545.1). GTDB lineage: Bacteria > Cloacimonadota > Cloacimonadia > Cloacimonadales > WRIO01 > JAGOCT01. The sequence goes on along the minus strand of JAKPKU010000230.1, from coordinate 13,455 downwards.
TTTTCAAAATGAGGGTAGCTATTTGCTACAACTTCTACCTAAAGGAACACTAATTGTTGACGAGGCATCTCAGCTTTTAGAGCCACATTTAGCTGGCTTGTGTGTAAACTTTAATAAGTGGATTTTAATTGGCGATCACTATCAATTGCCAGCTGTTGCAAGTAGTACAGATAATGAGGCTCCTATTGAGCTTGTTAATGAAATTGGTTTGTGCCGCTTGAATGATTCTTTGTTTGAAAGGATGATAAGGATATGTCAAAAGAATAATTGGGCACATGCATGGGATATTTTAACGACTCACTATAGAATGCATAATGATATTGCTAACCTGATTAATCATTACTATGGAAATCAATTAATCTCTGGCATACAAAGACAAAGAGATGCAAAGTGGCATAGCCTTAGTGATGATTCAATATCTGATATAGGTAAAAATCGAACTGTTTTTATCGATTGCAATAGTTCATCAAAGAGCAAAACGAATCAAAGAGAAGCGCAGCTAATCGTATCAATCGTTGAAAATTATAAAAAAGCTGGTTTACTTGAAGAAAAGTCTATTGGAATAATCTGTTTTTGGAAAGCTCAATGCAATTTAGTACAGCGTAAACTATCTTCGGCTGGGCTAAACCACGATATAGTTGTTGATACAGTAGAGAGATTTCAAGGCTCAGAAAAAGACATTATCATACTATCAAGCGCTCTTAGCCGCATTGAAGAGCTTAATATTATCAGCCTTGAAACTTTTGATAAATTGGTCGATCGAAAGCTGAACGTTGCTGTTTCAAGGGCAAAAGACCAATTTATTTTAATAGGCAATAAAAAGATTCTCAGCAAATCTTCACATTATGCAAGTTTATTAAGTAAGCTGAAACATATCGTAATTTAAACTGTTTTTTCAAAAAAGAAAATACTTCTTGACTTTATACTATAAAAGAGATATGCTTAGCTGTGAAGAGTATAAGGAGGATTTATGATAAGAAAAATTAGTTTGCTGTTAGCTGTTTTTCTCATCTTAATTGGCTTGCAATTAGGCGCTGAGAGTAATACTGAATTGAAAGAAATACGTATTGCTATTGATAACAATTACCCTCCATATTTTTTTCTCACGAAAAGCGGTAAATATCAAGGTATTCTTTATGATATATGGAAGTTATGGGAATCAAAGACAGGTATCAAAGTCATTTTTATAGGTGTTGATTGGAATGAAGCAATAAAGTTGGTTGACAGCGGTCAAGCTCAAGTATTAGAAACAGCATTTAGTACAGATGAGCGTCGGTTTAAATATGAATTTAGTGCCCCCTATACAGATATCAAGGTTCCGATATTTTGCAGAAAAGACTTAACTGATATTAAAAAAAATGAAGATTTGCAGAGCTATGTCATTGGTGTAAAAGATGGAGATGCCGTCATAGATTTTTTAAAAGCGTGTAATGTTACTGGGATTAGAAAGTACAAATCTTATCAAGATGTCATAAATGCAGCTATTAATAATGAAATACATATATTTTCAGTTGATGAACCACCAGCCTTGTATTATCTTGATAAACTAAATTATGGTAAAGAGTTTAGGCTTGCATTCATGTTGTATACAGGACGCTTTCATTGTGCTGTATTAAAAGAAAATGCAGAATTATTATCGATCATTAAGGGCGGTTTTGAGAAGATATCCGCGAAAGAAAAAGAAGAGATAAAGCAAAAATGGAAAGCAAAATCTTTGCCCGTTTACAACTATTATAAATATAAATATACAATTATGTTCATTATTGTGTTATTTGCATCTATAACACTTGGGCTTTTATTAGTGTCTTGTTATTTAAGAAAAATAGTAAAGAAGAAAACGCAAGATCTTGAAAAAGTCATGATTGAATTAGGGGAAAGCAAAAAACGCATAGAAGCATATATCAGTGTAATACCTGATTTTATGTTTGTATTTAATGAAAAAGATGAGATCATTGATTATCGAGCAGCAGATAAAGAAAAATTGTTCGCTCCACCCAAAGTATTTCTTAATAAGAATATTGCCGATGTTTTACCTAAAGAAGTTGCAGATATATATACCGAAAAAATAAAGATTCTAAAACAAACACAAAAAATACAATCTTTTGAATACTCTTTAACAATCAATGATAAAATAGACTTTTATTATGCGCAAGTTGTTCTTTTAAGTGAAAATGAATATTTGTGTATTGTTCAGATTATTACTGAAAAGAAGCAAATCGAAGAACAAATATTTCTGTCAAATAAGCTTGATTCCTTAGGACAACTTGCTGGAGGCATAGCTCATGGCTTTAACAATATTTTAACAGGAGTCATAGGAAACTTGTCGATGATTAAACATTTTAGTCAGGAAGATAGTAGCATCTTTAAGTTTGCAGAACAAGCTGAATCATCGGCAATTAGAGGAAAACAACTAACTGCTCATCTTTTAACATTTGCCAAAGGGGGCGAACCAGTACTTAGTTTTATTGATATAAATGCCCTTATTATGGACACTGTAAGCTTTGCTTTAGAAGGTTCAAATTGCGTGGCAAGCTTTGATTTAGTCGAAGATTATATATCAATAAAAGCTGACGCATCACAATTAAGGCAAGCAATACATAATATAATAGTAAATGCGTACCAATCGATGCCAAAAGGTGGTATAATATATATCACTTCTGAGATTGAATATCCTGATAAAGCGGATAAATTGGGGTTAACTGATGGACGCTACTTAAAAATTAAAATAAAGGATACAGGTAGTGGTATTTCTTTTGAACATCTTGACAGAGTATTTGACCCGTATTTTTCGACAAAAAATAATACAGGCTTAGGTCTAACTATTTCATATTCTGTATTAAAAAAACATAATGGAGCAATTGAAATTCGATCAAATAATGGTAAAGGAACGCTTGTTGCTTTATATTTACCTATTGATAATGAAGAAAGTGAGCTAATTATGACAAAAGGTTCAGTAAGCTATGGAGATTCAAATGCACTGAATAATAAAGTGCTATTTATGGATGACGATGAGCAAATACGATTTATCGGAAGTGAAATGCTCACCATTTTGGGCTATGATGTTATTCTCTGTAAAGACGGTGATGAGACAATCAAGCTTTTAAAAGATTATCAAGAAAAAAATGTTGTCGTAGATTATCTAATAATGGACTTAACAATACCAGGGAAAACGGGAGGCAAAGAGGCAATAAAGAGTATTAGGGAGTTTAATAAGACAATTTTTGCAATAGTATCATCAGGATATTCTACAGACCCTGTAATGGCAAACTTTGCTGATTACGGTTTTGATGCAGTTTTGACAAAGCCTTTCGATTTAGAAATGCTCAAAGATGTTTTAAAATATAAAAACGGTAATAATTGATATGTTGCATTTACCATATCAAGTAAGGTTGAGATGCTTTGCTTGGCATACGAAGTTTTGTTATTAAGAATGGTCGATTAATTAATACAACTAAGGATAGTAGAAGTTATGGTAAAAAAAATCATCGCTAAACCCGCTCGTAGTAGTCATCTGCTGATTTAGGTGAAAATAGTTTTTCAAAAACCCCATTTTGTCCTGCCAATATATATAGAGGGTGATGTTTTTTAAATTGATTTGATATCGCACAGTTTACATGTGAATCATTTGTAATAAAGTTGACGGGTATTCTAATAAAATAATAATCATATTAAAGCTTGGCAAATAGAAATAAGTTGTAAATCATCATTTAAAATAGCATTTCTAATTTGTTTTAAAGAATACAATTCTTTTTTAAAAAAGTCATTTAAAACAATATTCAAGATTATCAAAATATTCATTGACAAATATTAGTAAAAAATAACTTTAAAACCATAAGGAATAATTTTTATTATAAAAATAAAAGGAGAACCAACATGAAAAAATTTGAAAAGCACTCAATGGATGGAAACAATGCAGCAGCACATATAGCTTATGCATTTAGTGACGTTGCCGCTATCTATCCTATTACTCCATCATCTGTGATGGGAGAGCTTGCTGATGCTTGGGCATCAAAAGACAGAAAGAACATTTTTGGTGAAAAGGTTGATATCATTGAGATGCAATCAGAAGCAGGTGCTGCTGGAGCAGTACATGGCTCTTTAGTAGCTGGTGCTATGACAACTACTTTTACAGCATCACAGGGTTTATTATTAATGATACCTAATATGCACAAAATTGCTGGAGAATTGATTCCAACAGTGTTTCATGTTTCAGCACGTTCTTTAGCTGCACAATCATTGTCAATTTTTGGAGACCACTCAGACGTTATGTCCGTGCGTAATACAGGTTGGGCTTTACTCGCATCAGCATCAGTGCAAGAAATAATGGATCTTGCAACAGTAGCTCACTTAGCTACTTTAAAAAGTAGAATTCCTTTTGTTCATTTTTTTGATGGTTTCAGAACTTCTCACGAAATTCAAAAAGTAGAAGAACTTGACTATGAATCAATTGCATCTTTAGTTGAACCAGAATATATCGAAGAGTTTCGTTCACGTGCATTAAATCCAGAGAATCCAAAAATTAAAGTTGGAGCTCAAAACCCAGACGTATATTTCCAAGGTCGTGAAACTGTAAATTCATTTGTAGACGCTTGCCCTGAAATTGTCGCAGATTATATGGAAAAAGTATCAAAAGTAACTGGTAGAAACTATAAATTATTCGATTATGTAGGCGCTCCAGATGCAACTAAACTTATCGTTGCAATGGGTAGTGGTGTTGAAACAATTGAAGAAGCAATCAACTATCTAAATGCAAAAGGTGAAAAGCTCGGCTTAATTAAAGTTCGCTTATATAGACCTTTCTCTCTAAAACATTTTACAGCTGTTATACCTGAATCAGTTAAGAAAATCGCTGTTCTTGACCGTACAAAAGAACCAGGTTCAATTGGCGAACCATTATACCAAGATGTCGTTACAGCATTAAAAGACCGTAAAGACTTAACTATTATTGGTGGTCGTTATGGCTTATCATCAAAAGAATTTACACCTGCAATGGTAAAAGCAGTTTATGATCACTTAGATGGCAAATGCACTCATGGCTTCACAGTTGGTATCACTGATGATGTTACCCATTTATCACTTGAAGTAACTGAAGAAGTCAACTCTATTCCAAAAGGCACTACAAGTTGTATGTTCTGGGGCTTAGGTTCTGATGGTACAGTAGGTGCTAATAAAAACTCTATAAAAATTATTGGCGATAATACTGATCTTTATGCACAAGGTTATTTCCAGTATGACTCAAAGAAATCAGGTGGTATTACACGTAGTCACTTAAGATTTGGTAAAGCAAGAATACAATCACAATATCTCGTGCAAAAACCTGACTTTGTTGCATGTCATAATCAAGCATTCATCGGAAGATATGATATTCTTTCTGGCATCAATGAAGGTGGGACTTTCCTTTTGAACTCAAACTGGTCCACAGAAGAAGCTTTTGACCACTTAACAGAAGATATGCAAAAGACAATTATCGAAAAGAAATTAAAGTTTTATAATATCGATGCTCTTAAAATTTCAAATGAAGTAGGGCTTGGTGCAAGAATTAATACTGTAATGCAAACAGCATTTTTCTTGGTATCTGGTGTGCTTGATCGTAAAGAAGCAATTGAAATGATCAAACAATCAATTAAGAGTTCTTATATCAAAAGAGGACAAGCAATTGTCGATATGAACTGGAAAGCAGTTGATATGACAGATGCTGCCTTAGTTGAAGTAAAAGTTCCAGCAAAATTATCAGGCAAATTCACACCAATGAAAAAGCTTATTCCAGATGATGCAAACACATTTGTTAAGACAGTTATGGAACCAATTATGAGAGAGAAAGGTGACGAAATCACTGTTTCTCAAATGCCAATTGACGGCGTTATTGATGTAGGCACAGCAGCACTCGAAAAACGCGGTGTAGCAGCATTTGTACCTCATTGGATTTCAGAAAATTGTATCCAGTGTAATCAGTGTGCATTTGTTTGTCCTCATGCAGCAATTCGTCCAAAACAAATTGCTACAGAAGACTTGAAAGATGCACCTGCAAGCTTCAAAACAGTTAAAGCACTTGGAAAGAATGATTTACAATATAAGATTCAAGTATATATTGATGACTGTCAAGGTTGCCAAGTATGCGTTAATGAATGTCCAAAGTCTGCTTTAGTTATGAAACCAATTGCTGAAGAAAGAGCTAATGGCGAAGAAGCTAATTATAAATTCTTTATCAATTTACCTGAAGACAATATCGGAGATTGGAAAGTAAATACAGTTAAGGGTTCACAATTCAAACAACCTTTGATGGAGTTCTCAGGCGCATGTGCTGGCTGTGGTGAGACACCATACGTTAAGCTTATTACTCAATTATATGGCGACAGAATGGTCGTTGCTAATGCTACAGGTTGTTCTTCAATCTGGGGTGGCACATTTCCTAATATCCCATATTGCAAAAACAAAGAAGGTCATGGTCCTGCATGGGGCAACTCACTCTTTGAAGATAATGCTGAATATGGTTTGGGTATGAGACTTGGTATCAATTCTAATCGCAAACTCTTAAAATCAGCATTGAATAAGCTCGTTAAGATGGATATTAATGCAGACTTAAAGGCAGGATTCAACTATGCTCTTGAAAACTGGGAGTCAACAGAAGAAGAAGCAAAGAATAATGCAAGCAAAGTTAAAGCAATGCTTGAAGGCGAGATGGCTAAAGCAAAAGGTGAGACTAAAGATATAATCCGTAAAGTAATCGAATTAAAAGGCTACTTCACACCAAAATCTGTTTGGGCATTTGGTGGTGACGGCTGGGCTTATGATATCGGCTTTGGCGGGTTGGATCACGTACTCGCATCAAATAATAATATTAATGTCTTAGTTATGGATACAGAGGTTTACTCAAATACAGGCGGTCAGGCTTCTAAAGCTACACCTATCGGCTCAGTAGCGCGTTTTGCTGAAGCAGGTAAACCAACTGTTAAGAAAGACCTCGGTATGATTCTAATGAGCTATGGCTATATTTATGTCGCATCAGTGGCAATGGGTGCAAATAAAGCTCAATTACTCAACGCAATTAAAGAAGCTGAGGCTTATGATGGACCATCTATTATCTTAGCTTATGCACCTTGTATCAATCATGGAATTGATATGGCAGAATCACAAATCGAAGAAAAGAGAGCGGTTGATTCAGGTTATTGGTTATTGTATCGCTATAACCCAATGAATAAGCTCGAAGGTAAGAACCCATTTACTTTAGATTCAAAGGAACCATCAACAGACGTAAGAGACTTCATCGATGGAGAAACTCGTTATACTTCATTACAACGTACTGCTCCAGAAGCAGCAAAAGAATATCGTGAAAGAATGGCTGAGTTCGTCAAAGAACGTTATGCATCATATCGCCGTTTTGCCGGTCTGGATAAGTAAAGAATATGTATATAAATAAGGGAGGCAACTGCCTCCCTTTTTACAAAAAGAGAGTCAATATGTTAAACTATAAAGACATGACTATAGGAAAAAAATTATTAATCTCAATATTGAGTTTAAGTGTGTGTGCAAACATAATTTATAAATAGAAAATGGAGGACTTAATGAGAGCAAGTATAGCTTTATTACTGATAATTAGTTCTGTTATGTTGGTAGCAATTGATGTAGCTGGTACACAATCAGGCACATGGACTATTGCGAATAGCCCATATAATGTAACAGGTGATATTACTGTACCTCAAGGCTCATCTTTGATTATTGAACCAGGGGTGGTTGTTAATGTAGGTAGCAACTTTCAAATAACAGCACAAGGGCATATATCTGCTGTCGGTACAGAAAACGACACAATTTATTTCACCAGTGATAGTCGTTGGAAAGGATTTAGGTTGGAATCAACAACTGTGACAAGCGTGTTTAATCACTGTAAAATTGAAAAAGTTCAAGATGGTATTAGACCTATCAATTCACCTATTGATGTAATTAATTGTCATATTAATGATGCTTCAAATCATTGTATAGACGTATATGGAATTAATGGACCTGCTGTAACAAACATAAAATATTCAAAGATTTCTGGGGCAACAAAGGCTGGTATTAGTATATCGCAAAACTCAAATGTTACTATAGAATATTGTGATATTTATAACAATGGACTTGGCACTCAGTACTATGGTGGTATTCATCTACAAAATCAAAGTGCTAGTGGTGAATGTGATCCATTGATTCAATATAATAGAATTCATAATAATCTCAAGCAAGGTATTAATGGGTGGGATGTAACGAGTAATTCAAGAATTAACCCTATTGTAAAGCACAACATTATTGAAAGCAACCTGACAGGCTTAAACTTGCGTCATGTGTCGGGTTTGTTTGAAAATAATCAAGTGATCAATAATTTTATTGTTGGTAATGCAAACTCAGGTGCAGGCTTCATGATAGCAGGCGCATCAGCTTCACCAATCATTAGAAATAATGAAGTAACAGGCAACTATACAGCATTTTACATTGGCGAAGGAGCAACTCCTGTGCTTGGTGATATTAATAGTAACGATCCACTTACAGGACGTAATATTATTCAAAACAATATTGACGAAAGCAATACATCTCACAGCGTTTATATCTATAGTGGTAGTGGAAATGTCATGGCTCAAAACAACATTTGGGATAGCACAGACCCAGATGAAATTGCAGCAAGTATTTATGACCAAAATGACAACCCCTCACTTGGTTTAGTTACCTTTTTACCTGTGTTTTCAGAATCTACCATAAATGGGAATATCTCTTATAATGGTACTTTAGATTTTGCTTATACATATATTCTTCTTTATGATTATGTAACTGAAAGCTACGTAGACATGCAGCAAGTAGACGGCTTAGGCAATTACGAAATATCTGTAGAGCCAGGCAAATATTGGGTCTTTGCAATTGGAACAAATGAAGCTAATTTTGATTCATTTAATATTGAGGATCCATCCGTACTTGTTGCTGGCGTTTTTTCACTCGATTTGTTACCTGCTGCGGTAATTGTTAATGATGACACCTCCACAGAGAGTGTGAGCATTGAAATGTATGATTTGAAAGATGATTTAGTGATTTCACTTCTTGAGTCTATCAGCTACCAAGGAGATACTGCATATACACTGGGCATATTTAAAGATCACCTGGTAAATGAACTCATGATTATACGACAAGATGGTGATTTTATTAAAGTGATTGGCAACAAGAGTTTTGATGCAGAAATCAATGAGTGGGTTTACAACTTTGGGTCAAATTGGCCCCTAATTAAAACTGATAATTTTACAGTAGGTGAAATGTGGGGATTTGATGATGGAGGATTAGTTGGCATGTACACAGGAGAAATCCCAACTCCTATTACTATCAATGGTGAAAGTATAGCACCACACAGGTTTTTATTCTTTGAAGGTAATACTTCAGAAAGCAGCGGTTCAGAAAATGAGCTTTTTGGTATGACTCAATATTATCAAGACGGCATTGGTATTGTTTCTTTCCGGGAGTTTGATACAGAGACAAATAGCTTAAAAGACAACCATGTCCTTTATAGTTACGATATAAGCCATGGGGGAGATGGCATTTTCCCAATTGCAGTTGGCAATACATGGAAATTAGAAAAAACAGAAGCTCCTAACAATCCTACTAATCTTATTGCAATTAACTTAGATGAATTGTATTTGTTATGGGAACCTGCATTTGGTGCAGATTGGTCAGGTTATAATGTGTATCGTGATAATCAGCTATATGACCAAAGTATCAGTAGTTTCTTTTACCAACCTGAGGATATTGATATCAATTCTCACAGTTGGTATGTAACTGCATTTAATGAAAATTCAGAGTCTGAGCCATCAAATATATATATCCCATCGAGCACAGAAACACCTGATATTATTTTTAGGAAAGTCAGCATTAACCACTATCCAAACCCAATAGATTATCAAAAAAAGTCAATTATGTCTTTCAATATCGAATTACCTGAAGCGAGCAATATTGAGCTCAATATATACAATATCAAAGGGCAAAAGGTCGCCAATGTAGCTAAAACTAAACTTAGTAAGGGCAATCATAAAATAAGTTGGAATGCACTGAATAAAGACCAGAAGCGACTTGCAAGTGGTGTATACTTTTATCAATTAAAAACGAAAACTACAAGCATTTCGAGAAAGATGCTCATTTTGAACTGATAAACATAAAATTCTAAGGCAGGTTATCCTGCCTTAGTAGTTTTAAAAAGGAGTATTAATGGCTGAGATTATTAAAAGACCGACATCGACAAATAAAAAACAAATCCCAATGAGTATTAAAATAGCCTTGCTATTAGCAGTTATTCTTGGATTTTGGTTAAAGTCATGTTGGAAGAATTATCAACTTGACAATATTCTTTTCGAAAACAAAACTCTTGTAAATCCGACTCCTGTGAGCGTCGATGTTCTTTTTACCATCAATAATAAGACGTATAGAGAAGGTAAACATAGGATCCTGATACAAGTGTACACAACCAAAAACCATGTTATTTGTAAAAAAATGACCTTTGTTGAGATCAAAGCAAAAAAGAGTGTTCAATATATTAAAGAATTGGATAATTTCAATCGACCTTTAGAAAAAGATGAAGAGCTATCAGGCGCATACATAAGCCTTGAATAGTAGGGGAGGAGTGTTAATGAAAAAAATAATTGTCCTTTTATTAATCTTAAGTAGCGTAAGCATTATTCTTGCAAAAAACTACAGAGCTTTAAAAATTCAATCGTATCACGAAATTGAGCATGAAAATATTATTAGGATTAATGAACAGATTTTATTTAGCTTTGGAAAATGGGGGAGCAACTGGGTAGATAGAAGTATTTTTTTCAAAAACATCGATAAGCTTGAAGTGCAAAACGCTTCTATAGAATCAAAAGAGATACCATTTGGCACAGGTGTTGATCGAGCACAAGTCTCTGATAATACTGTAAAATGGACTTTTCAAAAAGCAAAAAAGGCTAAAAAAACCTTTGGCTTAGAGTATTTGCTTAAAGGTGCTATTTATCAAGATGACGATGCTGATATTATACAGTACACTATTTTGCCATCAAAGCATTCATACGAAATTGACTCGGTTGATGTGGTAATTGACTATTCAAAATTTAAAGGTGACCTTATAGCACATCAAATAGTCGCTGGTAAAGCATTTATCTCTCTCGATGAAAAACTGATGCGAATTAAAAATAAAGGTATTATAAAAAAAGATGAGTCTATAGAATTATTATTACGCTTTAATAAAGGTACAATTATTAATGAAAACCCAAAATGGTATCAGTTAAGATTAAGATCAAGAAAACTATTATTGCTCTATTCTATTGGTGGTATCGTATTCATTCTATTTTCTTCAATTTATGCGCTACTAATATACAAAAAGAATAATATGTCTTTTAAACCCAATAAAAAAGACTTAAATAGACTTGAAAACTCAACAGATGAATTGACACCAATCGAGGCAGCATACTTACTAAATATAAGCTTCCCAGATGCACAATACTTGCATTATATAGGCTCTTTGTTGATAAGCCTTATCTCAAAAAAATACTTAAATATTGTAATTAATAAACTAAAAAAAGGATATGGTTTCGACCTTCAAGTGTCAGCAGAGACTAATCCTGATGAATATGAAACCATTTTTCTTGATAGTTTGAACAATAAGAAGAACCACAATTTGAAACAAAGTCTCAATTTTGCCAGCCTTAAACTATTTGCAATACTCAAAATAGTTAGAAAAAAACTTGTAGAAAAAGAGACAATTTCTTCACAATTAGTAAAGAATAGGTTCAAATACACAATGATAGGAATTATTGTCACTGTCTTAGGCGTTTTATCAATTTTGCCACTTGTACTGTTTTTCGACTATTTGACAGTTTCAAGTTTAATTCTAACATTTTCTATCATCGTTGGTGGGATAATACTTATTATTGGGGCACAAAGTATATCTCCTTTAACAGCAAAGGGCGTTTATTTAAGCCAAAATGTGTACTATCATAAAAGGCATATTGAAGACCTTTTAGCAAAAGAATATAATTCAGACATACATCAATATATGCTCAGCCAATTACCATATATTTTTGCTTATAAAAACCAATTTGATTGGTATGAAAAGATCAAACTGCATGATTATTCAGTACCAAAATGGTTTGAAGTCTCAGAAGATAATATTGCAGAAAATCCATTCTTTTGTTTTAAAAAAATGATTGTAATAATTTTACTCTATACCTGCTCGTCTGTAACTATGAAAGGCAAGTTAAAACCAATTAGCGATTTAACAGAAAGTGAGGGATAATGCTTTTTGTCTTACTTATATCTACCTTTTTCTCAGCTTTAGTTGTTGCAGTTCTTGTCAGCATATTTTTTAAAAAGCCATTAGCTGCAATACTAAAAAAGCTAATAGAAGATGATATCTATGAATCTTGGCTAAAATATATGATTTTTGCCATTTATGTTGTGAGTATTTCATCTGGTGTAAATCTATGGAAAATTGAAAGATATTTGTACCCATCATCAAACGGAGAAATAATATATGAGATTACAGGATCAAGCATTGCGTTTGAAATGTATCGGTCTGTAATAAACTCTTTAACGAGCCTTGCATGGCTTTTGCTGACATTTTATATTGTAGCTCTCATAATATTTGTAATAAAAAGAATATTTGATAATAAAGTAAAGGAAAAAATATGAAAATTATCGACACAAGAGGCGAATTATGCCCAAAACCAATTATTAAAACAAAGAAAGAGATTCCAAATATTGCTGTTAATGAGTCGTTTCAAATACTCACAGACAACGAAATATCTCTTAATAATTTGTTACGTTTTTTAAAAGACAATAGCTTTGAAACAGAAGTAAACACAAAAGAGAATTATTATGTGATTAATTGCGTTAAAAGGGATAAAGTTCTTACAAACCCTGATGCAGAGTCATACTGTTGTTCAACATCATCAAATGATAACTATATTATTGTTTTTAAGTCGGACAAGATGGGCATGGGTGACGACGATCTTGGTTCTATCCTGATGAAGGCATTTATAAACAACCTTGGAGAGCAAAATAAGCTACCTAAAGCATTGGTATTCTATAATAGTAGTGTAAAGCTTACTCAAGAGACATCGAGCGTTATTGGTGCCTTAAATGACTTACAAAGTAAAGGTATTGAAATAGTAATATGTGGAACATGTGTTGACTTCTTTAAAATTAAAGAAAACATAAAAATAGGTACCATCTCCAACATGTTTGCAATAACTGAGTATCTAACTAAGTACGCACATATTATTTGTCCATGATTTGCTTTTGGTGGTAAGTTTATAACTTACCTTCTAATAGCTACAGGTAACTATGATTTTATTTATCTCAACTCCCTAATGGGGTTGATTTTTTTTATAAAGAAATATAAAAATGGTGATTCACATTGCAGTTACATAGAGCCTGTTGCATAATCTTCAAATTACAAATTTTACAATCATC
>JAKPKU010000214.1 GCA_029553545.1 Candidatus Cloacimonadota bacterium | reverse complement strand
TAAAAAGTTGCCTCCAATCCCGCTCGTAGTAGGCATCTGGAGATTTAGGTGAAAATAGTTTTTGAAAAACTCCACTTTGTCCTGCCAATATATATAGAAGGGGTTGATTTAATTTATGAATCTGCTTTATTCTTTTAAAAGCTATTTTGGTTATTATGCAACACCCTCTATATATATAGAGGATGGTGTTTTTTTAGATGCATAAATCTACTTAATTCTTTTACATCTTTTTTTGATTTATGCGCAACAACCTCGTTATTTGCAGAAATCAGTTATTTGAGCATTATATGCTATATAAATAGCATGTTAATGAGTATGGTAAATTAATGGTTCTATTATTCTAAGAAAGGAGATGAATATGAGAACATTACATTTTTGGAGCAAGTCATTCGTTTACTTAGTAATTCTGTTGCTGAGTACATTATTTTTTACGGGGTGTGCTGGTATCAAAGGCAATTTAGCAATGGTAGCTACAAAAGATCTTGATATTGCAGAAATTAATAACTACCAGGTATCAGATCAAGAAGCTGAAGCAAAAAAGTCCTTTGTGGGTGTCTTAGTTTTACCATATATGGGATTTCTTTTCAAAAATGACATCGAAAAAGATTATGGACCAGAACGCCTGGTAGATGAAGCACTTACTAAAATCCCTAATGCTGTTGCTATGTTAGATGCTGAATACAAGTACAAAACGTTCCAGATCCCATTGCTGTTTTTGTATCAAACAGCTAATATCAAGAGCGATAAAGTTCTGCTGATTGATAAAAAAGATTAGGGAATTAAACTAACAACGGAAGTTTAGAAAAAAGTAGCAAGAAATACTAAAAGTTATATATTTTATATACAGCCATCTTTTTTCTATATAGCTTTCCGAAACTTAAATCTCATTATCGGCAATGTGGGATTTTAGCTAAATCATTTATCAATGCTTTTGGTATAAAATCTCTATGAATGAGCCTATAATGCGGGTTATAGGCTCTTTTAAATTGGTTTGAATGATGGCAGATATACTGCCCTTGCTGGTGCATCTCTTGTAAAAAAAACAGATCCTGCGCAAAGCTTGGGAGTTGCTCATCGCCCTCTATATTCATAATGTATAACTTTTTGATTGCATTTACTATGTTTTCCCAACGGGCGAGAAAGTGCATTTGCTTGATAGGTTCAATCTCATGTGCACTTTTTATAAAGGCGGTGAAATACTCGTCGATGCCAAGCTTTTCCTCTTTTAATAGAGAAAGATTCACACGATAAAAGGGTAAGAAATAATCACAAGCCTGTATCTCTATGGGGTCAAAAGCAGTAGATTCCTCAAGTTCTTTTTCCAAATAAGCTCTAGCACTATCTATATCTTTAATAATATGACCAGGACCAAATGCACTTTGTGAGAAGTATTTGTAGTAATCAATTAGTGTGAGCTGTGGATGAGCTTGATGTTCATTGAAGATTGCTTTTATCAGCTCTTTAGCTATCGCCATACACTTTTGTGCCTTTTTTGTAAACAGCAGTAATATGCGTATCTTTTACATTGCCAGCTTCAAAGATATCTTTATCAAGACAGACAAAGTCGGCGTTGGAATTACGTACAAGAAAGCCAAATGAAGGTTCTACAAAAATCAGTTTACATGGATTTCTGGTATAAAGCGAGACTGCTTCGTAGATATCTAAACGCTCTTTTGGATTGTGCATGTTCAAGGCAGAATCAATGCCTAAAAGTGCATCAATAGGAGTTACATACCAGTCAGAGCTGCCTGTAACAAGTACTCCAGCATCGACCAGAGATTTTAAGCGATTTGTAGAGAGTGCTCGTTCTTTACCTAAGACCTTTGCATAAAAACCATTTTCTCCACCCCAATATCTATCAAATGCAGGCTGCATGACAGCACTAATGCCTGCCTTTGCCATTCTCTCAATCATTTCATCATCTACTAATTCACAGTGGATAATTTGGTGTTGTAAGAAGCTTTCCCCTACCGCTTGCGCCCTCTCTATCGCCGTAATAAGCTGCTTGATAGCAAAGTCGCCAATGCAATGCACAGCAGTTTGCAATGTGCGATTGTTTGCAGTTAGAAGAAACTTATCCCAAAATGCTTGACTTTGGTAGGCGGTGCCGTAGTTGTCGGGCATATCAGCATAAGGCTGGCAGAGAGCGGCAGTGTGTGAGCCAAAAGAACCATCAGCGAGGATACAGCCTCCTACGAGAAATTCATTGCACTTTTGGGCTTTGTCGATATTGAGTATCTGAGGATAAAGCTCGTAATCGATACGAAAGTCAAGGCGATGCTTAAAAATTAAATCAAAGTGCAAAACATCATCCTGAGCGTCACCAATCATGGTAAAGACGGTCGTATGCCCCGTTTTGAAAGCTATCTCTTCAGCAGCATGATAAGCATCAAGAATAGACTCATCGGAGAGGTTTTTATGAAACCAATGTGCTGCATTATCATTTAGGTCACCGCGCAAGAGTCCTGTAAAAGGTTCAGGAAGAGGGTATTTCCACTTGATGCTATGTAAGGCTTTGGTATTGATAATACAAGAATGCCCATCTGAGCGACGTAATAGTAAAGGCATATGAGGAATCACTCTATCGAGCTCCTCTATTGTAGGGAATCTCTTTTCTGTGATACTATTCTCATCAAAATTCCAAGCAAAAACCATATTGCTCATGGGCTTTGCTTGGCTCAACAGTTCAAATAGCTCAGCAAGGTCTTTGATATTTGAACAATCAACACCTTTGCTGTAGAGCCCTCCCTCGAAAGAGTGGGTATGTGAATCAATAAAACCAGGCAAAACACATGCACCTTTTAGGTCAACTATATTGCCTTGAAAGTTGGGAATATTACCTTTAAATGTTTCTTTGACGTAGCCATCTTCAACGAGGCAAGCATCGAAATAGTCATCTCTCTTGTCCATGGAATAAAACTTTGCATTGGTGAATAAAGTCTTCATAAATCATCCTTTGAGAATTTGCTCAATTAACTGGTAAAATTTGTTGATAGGAAAACCCATAACATTGAAATAGCAGCCGTTTATTTTTTCAATAAACTGTGATCCATAGCCTTGAATACCGTAAGCGCCTGCCTTGTCCATCGGCTCTCGTGTAGCTATATAATCGCGTATTTCTTGTTCTGATAGTTTTTTGAAAACGACATTGGTACGTTCAACGGCGGAGTATCTCTTTGCCTTGTAGCTGATGCAAATTGCCGTGTAAACAGCGTGGGTATCACCAGAAAGAGAAGACAAGTATGCAAAAGCGGTGTCTTCACTATTTGGTTTTCCGAGTATTTGTTTGTTGTGATAAACTATCGTATCAGCTGCGATAATAAGGCAGTTTGGGAACATATCTTTGGAAATATTATTGCACTTATCAGAAGCAACTCGACAGGCGTATCTTCTTGGGTTTTTATGGTCTTGTTCGTTGATCGTCTCATCAGCGGTTGATTCTATATGCAAGAATTTTATATTTAGCATCTCTAATAAAGCGATTCTACGAGGCGATTTAGACGCTAAGACGATATTTATGTCTTTTAGTAATTTATCTAACATGGTTTAAAAAAGGTGAGCCGTATTATCAATACGGCTCAACATCAATTTTGATTAACTATTATGCTTTAATGCTAAGCGCATTTATTAATTTATCGAGCATTTCAGGCTTTGTAGCAATGTCAGTTCCCTTCAAGAAGTCTATTCTCTGTTGGAATCTGCTTTGCAAAAGCTCTTTATATTCTTTCATATTTTCACGAGTTGCGGTATTGTATTTATCATAGAAGCCAGGTAAAATCTTGTCAACACTTTCTTTGGTAGGGATCATCGCACCTGGCAGCATGTCCCAATCTTCCCATTCAAGTTGATCTAATAAGATTCCTGTTTGTAATGTTAAAGAAGTTTGCAACTTAATAGCTTCTAAATCTGTATCTGACTTTTTCCATAATCCTTGTGAGTTGAATGAATAGAAGTCTGCACCATTATCAGCAATAGCTAAAAAGGCTTCAACATCTTTCCACAAGTCATAAACGCGGAATGGGTTTGCAAAAGGTTCAAATGCGAGCTTTTTAAGATCTTCTGCTGATACGTTTTCTGCTTTATTTCTCTTTGTAATAAGAGCTGCTCCCATTGCAATAGCAAGGTGCTTGTTTGTAAACTTCAAGATTGGAGGTAAAACTGTGTCTTTCATAAGCCAGCATAATGCCTTTGGGAAGCTACATTTATTAACAACGTCTCCAAGCATTGCTCTTTCAAGAAGTGCTCTTCCATTTGCTTGACGCAAATCATGTCCAACAGGAATATTTTTGCCATCAATATTGATAACACTATGATTCATTAGAGAAATAGCATAATCCCAGTCTGAGTGACCAATTGGTCTTGAATCAGTTTTATCAAAGAGGGTAGGCTCCCAAGCACGACAGATCTTTTCTTCCAGATCGATTTGGAATGCATCATCATGTAATACTACTTTTTTAAAGCCTTTTGGCAATGTATCTCCATTAGTATGAGAATTTGTATGTGATGATTTACCTGTTCCTGATAAACCAAAGAAAGCGATTGAACGCTTGCCAAGCTCATGATATTTTTCTTCTGCACATGTTGTAAAATCTATCTCTTTAATTCCACCATGACAAGCTGCCATACCAAGTCTCATACCTGAGGTCCAGCCAAGAGTTAATGTACCTTTTTTTCTCTCTCCAAAATACCTCATTCCGAAATTAAAGATGACATTATTCAGTTCGTCGACGAGTGCTAATTGTGGTGCTCCAACATTATTATAAAATGGATCATCACAAGTCCATTCATTAAATGCAACCAAAATAATATCTACGACTGGAATTTCTTTACTGTTCTTATATTCTTTTTCGAATACTTCAATTGGTGTAAAGTTACAAAGCCAATTAAAGACGTTCATCACATCGGACTCAGTTGTAACGAAAGTGGCTTTAATCATCAAATCAGGGTCTTGCCCTAATACGGCCTCTGCTTTGATTAAAGGATACTGTTCCATTTGAAACAAAGCTTCCCTTACATCGCCTTCGACTTTGTCTTTGTCATCTTGGTTTAATTTGTTATAAAAACGACGTGCCTTTGCTGTGCGACCAACTATTTTGCCATGACAATCATTAAGCACTTTTGAACCTTTTGGCAATCCCAATTGCTCAGCATAAGGTGGATAAATAACAAGATCGGTTTCAAAAACTCCAGCTTGTTTTTTTGCCATTTCGTAAGCCTCAGCTGCTGTGATTTTTCGCACCTTTGGATTGTTCATTACTGTCTCTGCCATTGCGCGTACACGAGACATGTCCTTAATGTTTTCGTAATAACGTATTGAGTCTAGACTTGACATTTGTCCTCCCACAGATTTCTCTGTTTTTTATTTTTTAAACTACTAAATTTAATTAATGAAAGCACGACTATTCGTTTAAAGAGAACTAACACAGAAATAGGTTAAATCTCATAATTGATGATTTATAAATTTTGTTAAATTGTCAAGCAAATTTATGATTTATTATTTTATATATAATACAACTATCCTATTTAACTCATTATCAGAAGGTTAGAGCTTTTAATTTCAGCATTACAAAAATGAGTTTAATTTCAATAAATAGCAAAACAAGATAAAAAGCGTCTTATGTTTTTATTTATCATGCTTGCTATCCTAAACCTCCTCTGAATCCTTTTCTTTTTCTCATTTTTTCATATACCTATTTTACTATTTAACCGTATCTTACTTATAAACAACAAATATTTTTAAAATAAATATCAGACTATGGACATGGTTTGACCACTCCATATTGTATGATGACCCAGTTAAATTTATAGAGTGATAATATGAATATGTTAAGTAGCTATCTAATTCCATCTATGATTAAAGGTGAAATTAGTAAAAATAGAGAAAAGAATATCAAATTCTTGTTGACAAAAAATATCAAATTATGTATTTTTGCATAATAGTATAATTTAGAGGTTAAAATGGGAAGAAGGTAGCAATAGCAAAACTACCATCAATACCAATTAATGAATGGAGTAAATAATAGAAAATAATTTTTTAATGAAGTATTACTTGATGAGGAGATACAGTATTACAAGAAAATTTTAACATCGTCTGAATCATCAAAAAAAGATTTAGAGAGGGTTTGTATGAGTTTAGCCCACTCTTCCACAAAAGAAGCAAAGGATTTATTAGAGGAGTTTTCGAAAAGCGATCGTGCAAGTGAAGTAGAGTGGTTACAATGTGCAATAGATGAAGGAGAATTTTACTATTATAGCCCTAATGATGACGAAGAAAGACGTGATTTAATAGCAATGAAACTTTATCACAAAAAGTTTAATGAAATTTACGATTTAGAACATGAAGCAGATAAACATAAATTTAATATGATAGTTTATAATATTGAAATAGACGCATTAAAAGCACTTTTATTAGAGACCACTGATGAAGATGAAAAAAGCCAAATAGAAATTCAACTTTCTGTATGTAATGATCTGCTCACTATTGAAAAAGGTCATTATGAGTCAAAACAATATGATATAAATCTAATGGAAAAAGTTCACGATAAAATCCTTCAACAGATTACAACGGAAAGATATAAAAATTTAAGTTATACCTTTTTTGACTCTTTTCATTTTGATTATGAGACCTTCTGATATTATTAGGCATACTCAATATTTACCTGAGCTAATAAAAAGTTGAAAGCTCGAACTTATTTTACTCACTCATGGCTTCTGAAACGATTCGGGAGCCATGAATACTGTTCTAAAAAAGTCGATAAGTTTGCATTCACATGCTCGTCTAAATGCAAGATATAAATTCATAAAGCATAGTTGATGTACTCCCAAAAATGCAATATACATCCAAAACATCAAATTCTTATTGACAAAAAACATCATACCATATATTTTAGCATCATTGTATAATAGAGAGGTTAAAATTGAAAAAATGATAAACTTCTACAGGTAAGAAAGCTTTTTAAGCACAATTATGTGCAGAAGTTTCTTTTGACGTTAAATTAGTAATTTTTAAATGGATTAAATTATGTTACCAATAATTGATTTTGAAGAGCCAGAAGTATGGCAACAACGTAAACCAAAGTATGCTGATCATATTAGGGTAAATAGAGGTTTATATTATCATCACGGGATATATGTAAGTGACGAAGAGGTTATTCATTTTACAGGCAGCGAAGGCGATAATATTCTTGGTACAGATAACGAAGTAATAAAAACAGATTTGAGTGCCTTTTTAAAAGACTCACCCGTTGAGGTAAAGATATATAATAGCGAAGAAAGAGAAGACCTTTTTAGTCCGAATGAAATTGTAAGCTATGCAAGATCATGTCTTGGCGATACAGGATATAATCTTGTTTTTAATAATTGTGAACACTTTGCCAACATGTGTACATTGGGCAGGTTCAGAAGCAAACAAGTAGAAAATTTTATAAAACCAAAAGGAGGTAAAGTTATGGGGATTTTTAGCGGTATAGGTAGTTTTATTGGCAATTTATTTGGCGGCAACAAAACCAGAGAGACCATTACAACAACTTATGAGCCAGATAAGGTAAGAGTTGCTGAGATAGAATCACAAACCAAGCTAATGCTCGCAAAAGCCAATATTGAAAACACAAAAATAAAGCATGAATTACAAAAAGATCTTTTAACTCACTTTGTTGAAGTTGAAAAATTTATAATGCATGCCCGAAAGGAAAACTATATAACTCTTGCACAAGAAATTCAAAGGCTCGGGCAGACAGTAGCTGAGAACCATATCCAAAATATTCAACTGTCAAATGAACTCAGTGCAGAACATACAAAAAAGATTTCTGACTTATATCATGATTTTGAGAAAAAACAGACAGAATTGCTTAATGACAAATTACAAACGGTTGAAGAGATTCAAAATCAACGAGATAATTGTGAAGCAACAGACCCTATTCGCAAAACTTATGAGAAAATTCATGAGCAATTGCTTTCTCAGATAGTAATACAGCAAAACGATGCAGTATTGAGCCTTAGAGCAGAAAGAGATATGCAAATAAGGTCAAATATCCAATCAAATGAAGCCTTACAAAAAATGCTCGCTGACAATCAGGTTCAATATAATCAGATAATTGCTAAGAGTCAAGAATTTATTGGAGCAACCAATACTTATAAGGCTTTAACTAATGATCCAAACAACCAAAATCTCTTAGATAATAAACAAAATTTGCTTGATAATGAAGCTAATAATTCTCATCAAATTCCACACGATGAAACAGAAGATCAAGACTCTGTAGAGAATAATCAGGAAATATCCAATACTGAAGAAATCGTCTATGAAAACTAAAGAACAAGCCTTATCAAAAGGTGATTGGATAGTTGTAAAACTCGGTTCTTATTATCATCATGGTTTATACATTTCAGATGATGAGGTAATACACTATTGTTCCTCAGAAGGATTTTCTATTTTAAGAAAAGATATGACAGTCCAAAGTACAGATTTACATACATTTTCTTTAGGTAAAAAAGTTTTAACAAAGATAGTTGAAGAATCACCTGTTAATTCTGTTGATGTTAGAGTAGACAAAGCTTTAAGTCAAATCGGAGCAGGCGACTATGACTTTTTTTATAATAATTGTGAACACTTTGTCCACGACTGTTTTTACAATGAAAGAAAAAGCCAATACATTGATTCTTTGATAATTAAAGAATTAAAAAAAAGAAAGACAACTGGCATTAATGGAATGCTTGATTTAATGTATTTAAACATAATAAAATTTAAAAAGGAGGGCTAATGGGAGGTGGCAACAAAAATACAACTTCTTATCATGAAGAAGTAATCAGAAGGCCTGATGATGTTAGGATTGCAGAAATTAATGCTCAATCAGAAATTACAAAAAAAGAATTAGAAGCAAAGATTATTGAAATACAAAAAAATGCCCAGATAGAAATAACAGAAACAAATGCCAGAACACTGCTTTTGCTCGATGAAGCAAGAAATGCTAATATGGCAAAAACAGTGGAAGTTCTTTATGATTTCACCAAAGAAATCAATACTTTAGCTCAAGAGCGTATTTCATTTCTAAATCATGCTGACCTTGAACAAGTTAAGGCAATTAACACACATTATGATGATTTAATAAGAGATATTAACGAAGAACAAAAAAATTATGTTCTTAATACAATGCCTAATTTATTTGAAAAAGCGAATAGTTTCGAAAAGGATAGCGATGCTTATAAAATGTATTACTCTATAATCGATCAGTCGAGTGCAAACTTTGTCGAGTCAATCAACAAAAGAATAGATAATGCTACCAAAAATCAAAGAATGATTATTGAATATAACAATGAATTAAAGTCTATGATTATTGGACAAACTCAATTGCTTGTTCAGGAAACCATGGCAAATGCAAAGAACTTGTTTAATACCAGCAATGTTTTTTCTCAGATAAATAAAGACATCAAAAGCAGCTTAACTTATGACAAGCAAGAGGCTTTGCCAGACAAGTCTAAAAAGGAATAATAGCTATGAGTAAAAACTCAAACTGGGAACTTGGTGACAGCAGACTGGATCAAGATAAAGTATATCAGGCACGAAAAGCAGCAGATGCTGAAATAGAGCTGCTAAACAAAGAAATTAAATATAATGAAGAGAAAAAACAAGCTATTTTAGATATCT
Organism: Candidatus Cloacimonadota bacterium; assembly: GCA_029553545.1. Classification (GTDB taxonomy): domain Bacteria; phylum Cloacimonadota; class Cloacimonadia; order Cloacimonadales; family WRIO01; genus JAGOCT01. Next base: position 2,843 of record JAKPKU010000214.1, on the reverse strand, counting down.
ATGAAAAGAATTTCCAAATGAAAGAATTCCTGCTAAAAGCAGAAGAAAAAGGACTAAGTACTGCCACACAATCTATACTTGACTTTATGGCCAATTATAATTTTCTACTGGAAAAATCTATGCATATAAAGAGTTTGGTGAATAATCAACTTGTTATTAATACTAATAAACAATATCTCGAGCTTGAACAAAGGATAAACTCGGATATGATGAGTTTTATGAGTAATGAAATTCCTGAGTTGATGAATAATCTGGATAAAATAGATAAAGAAAACCCATGTTATGAATCCCTTAAAGAAGGCGTTGAATCTCTTATAAGGAAAACTATAGATACCCAAAAAACACAACTGGCAAACTTAGAAAAACAGCAAAGTGATATATTTGCCAATAATCAAGAACAGCTCAAAAAATCACTATTATCTCTTGATAACACAGTTAAAGAGAGGCTCTTACCTATTTATTCAGAATTAAAAGAGCAAAAACATTTAACAAAGAAGCTTGATTCGATTCTGTCTGAAAAACAAAAACAGCTTTTATTAGAATAAATATGAAAATTATAACGAAAGGATAGTCATTAATGGGGAACAATAATATACTTTATGACGAACGTGCCTTAAAAAAAGAACTAACCCAAAGGCTACGGAATATAATTAAAATATCAGCAAAAAAAGATAGTCCCAAAAAAGCAATAGGTAATCAGATAGAAAAAAGACAAGATAATATTGATAATTTATTAATTGATAAAGTTCAACAAATACTTGATGCTATAAAAAAACAGAGATGGTTTTATATCAAAGACAAGCCAAAAGTAATATTTGATAAAACAACAGCCTTTTTGTGGCCCAACATAGAATACTGGGATTTTAGCAAGAAAACATTTGCAAATGCCAAACCTTCAAAAAATTATAAATTAGAAGGTTTTATAGGCTGGAACTTACCTTGGGCTAATGATGTTCGAATTGTAGTAGAATATATCAAACCAAAATTCAATGGCAATTTCTGGATAAACTCTAATAGTACAAATTACGCACACTTTAATATATCATTAAACAATACCGTTTATACCTCTAGTTCTAATAGTCGTTCATTTATCTACTACTCGAAAGTTTTATCCCCAACAAAAAACCCTGATAATTTTTATAATAACACAAAAGCAGATAATAAAAACTATTCAGATGATGAAAAGGCAAAAATGGTCTTGGACATTTTTGTAAAGAATAAATTTAAAGTTATTTTTGATAAAGAGGGTATAACTGACCTATACAATAAACTCTTTTTTGACAAAGATGAGTTGATTAAGCAAATTCAGGAGATAGAAGATCAGATTGCTGATTTACCTAAACCAGGTGATACGATCGTGGATTTTATTGATTTTAAAGAACTTATCAAAGGCTTTGATTTAGAAATAATCAATAATTCTAAACTACAATATTGCAAGTCTTTATTAAAATGGTTTAACCTATTGATAAGCAAGCTTGACGATTTTAAAACACAATATCAAGAGCTATTAGTGAGTGCTGACAATTATGAAAAAAGGATATTCGAATCTTGTACAGAAGGGGATCATCAACTTATCCATCAAAGAACCAAGTACTTGAGTGAGCATCTAAATTTTGGGATGGAGAGTTTGAATTCTGATTTACTCTCATTTAAAGAATAGGCTGTTTCTTTGATTTATGAACTTAATAATGCAAAGAACTTACAAGCAGTCTATAAGTTTAACAAAAAAGAATTACCTGATTTTTATCTGATAGCTGAACAAACATCTGCAATGTTTTCTGAACAGTTATTGAAGGTAGAAATGTTTAAAAATAATCAAGAAACTTTTAATCAAATAGCTGATATCCATGAAAAGTGGAGAAACAATTTAAGAGAGTTCTTAAACGTGACCAAATCTCATTTTAATAAACACTGCAAAAAGAACAATATAGAAGAAGAACTTTTTACAAAATGGTATAACGAATGGTCGGAGATTCGCTTATCAATTGAAAGGCACATAGAACCTCTAATTAAAGCTGGGATTGAAAAAGTTTTACCTTTCAAAGAAATAATTAGAATCTCTGATTTGACGAGTAAATTTTTAACTGATGAATATGATCAATTATACTCTAAACAACTTATTCCGATATATCATGATCATTATTCTGATAAGAAAACGGGTGAAGTCCTTCTGACTTTGGAAAAAGAAAGCCTTATTCATAAAATCTTATCAAAGTTCAGAAGTAAAATAGAGGATATAATTTTTGATGTTGATACCAATGAAGGAAGGCTCTTTATAGTTCGTTGGGCACAGGATTGGTATGAGGAACAAATAGATAATATTGTGACCTTTACTGCGAACAAAGATGTTTCTGATAAAATTGCTAAAGATACATTAAAAGATTTGCACGAACTCAAGCAAAGAAACTTTGAAACTGTTCTACTTGATAAAAAAGCTTATGCAGAAGCAAATAAAGAACTGACAGATGCTTTTAATGCTCTGATGTTTAAGATGAGAACAGAAGCAGACAAGAAGTAAACAATATAAACATCACATCTATAAAGCTATAAAATGGCGTTTGCCCTGACCCATCAGGCAGACGCCATTTTTCATTACTTGCATTATAATACAGGCTTAATAATAGCACATTTAAAGCCTCAGAGAGTCGATACAGCAAATAATATCTAAACACAACAAACAAAGTTCAGCCTGAGCCGCATAATAAAATTAATTCACTATAAAACAAAAAAGGCGTAATTAGATATCTAATCACACCTTAAATTTATATGGTGGGCGTTGAGGGACTTGAACCCCCGACCACTTGCTTGTAAGGCAAGCGCTCTCCCAACTGAGCTAAACGCCC
>JAKPKU010000196.1 GCA_029553545.1 Candidatus Cloacimonadota bacterium | reverse complement strand
CCAAAGATAATCTTTTTATTACTAGTCTTTGGTAAAGGCTTTTGAGGGGTAAATCCTAAAGGTATAATACTAATGCTCTTTGAACCATATTTAAGATAAGTATTTTTTAAGAAACTGCTTTGTGCAATCCTCGCATCAAGCAAATTAAACATTTGTAGATTATAATTATGTCTAATCTTCTTGTAGTCGTGCATTGTTTGCACAAATTCAGGCGTGATATTGCCTTGAACGTAATATTTGATAAAGCAATTTGCACATTTCTCAATGCTCTCAGGTCCTGAACAGACAGTTTGGTCTGGATATACTAAATGCCATTCTTCACAAATAAGCCAGCTATCATGGACCGTCATCACTGTTTTTATCCCGTGTTTCTTAGCGATTTCGATAGGTACAGCAGACAATTGACCTAAGCCATGTATATGTATCAAATCATATTTATGATTCGTTAAAAAGCTATCAAATGCCTTTGCTACGAGCTCATTTCTTAGATTCGCAGGATCATAGTTTTGAGTAGGTTTATAAAGCCTATGAACCACTAAGTCTTCAAAAGTCGTTGTCTCAAGTGTCCCATAAGGTTGAGTTGAATCATCTACTCTAAAAACAGGGTGAAATATCTCTACATATGCAGCACCAGACTGATTAATCGCTTGAGCTAAGTGCATGGCGTATATTTGTGCACCAGCATACTTGAAAGGTGGAAAGTCATGACAGACAAATAATATCTTTGCTTTGGACATTTGTACCCCCTTTAACTATATATCATTTCTTTATTTTTTAATGCATCGTGGTAGGTTGGACAATACCTAAGAACATCATCAATATACTTTTTGGCTGCTTTGATATTGCCTTTAGAATAAGCTAAAACAGCTAAATTGTTCAGCAGAGTTATGCTATATGGATTTAATTCAAAAGACTTTTTAAAGTACTCTTCTGCACTGATTTGATCGTTTTTAATAAAGGCAATCTCTCCGAGCAAAAGCCACGTTTCAGCATTTGCCCTTTCTTCTAAAATCTGCTTATGGAGCTGGTTTTGAGCTACATCATAGTCTTGCTTTTGAATTAAGTCCTCTACTTCAAACTGTTCTGACAGACTACATTTAATTGAGCTTTCATTATACTCAAGGATCTCATTATAATAGCGTAAATCATCAAAATGATTATAATTTTCAATTACGTTATTTATACTGCTTATCTTACTCTCTATTGGGAGATCAGAGAGCCTTAATCTTTCGATGAAGTTTTGGATAAAATAGTAATCATCGAGCCTGTAGGCAATAAATTTATAAGGCAAGCCAGGAAACATATAAAACCATTGACCAGAATTGTCTTTAATTCCGTAATTCTTTTCTGGTATATACTTTACCCCAATGTAGTCGAATACTTGATTCGCTTTCCATGCATCATAGCATACATTATTCAAGTCGACAAAGTAGACTGGAGAACCATGCATTGCCCAGTTTTTTGTTATAGCCTTAAAGTTTTCTAAATCCTGTTTTCTATTAGGAAAAGAGAATTGCTTACTGGTAATATTTTGCCTCTGAGATATTATATATATTGAAGGGAAATTACCATACACATATATATAGTCATCTTTTTTTGTTCTTTCTTTAATGTAGTTACCAACCTCAACACTCAAGTTATACATTATTTGTGAGCCAGGCTGTATATTAGAAATATACCCTCTGTTTTCTTTTTTTAGTTTAAGAACAATAGCTTTTACAGCTTGAAATAGGCAAAATGCTAATAGAGAAATGATAAATGCTTTAGAAATATGGCTTGTAGCAATTAGGCTATTATGAATAAAATGCCCTGATAGTACAGCAATGGGGAAATGAAAGAAACCAAACTTTGGTACATGATAAGCCTTTTGCATAAAAACCACAAGTGTATTTAAGGGTATTATACATAAGAAAAATAACAATAGTCCTTCTCTGATAAAAAATAAAGATACTAATGCTAAAAATGTGAAGATTAGCGTATTGGTAGTGGCAAATAGGTATTTTGTTAAAAACTTATTAATCTCATCTTTTATGCCATAATGTGCGTCCCAGTTTCCCTCAATATATAGAGAAGTCCCTGTTTTCTTTTTTACAGTATTGTCTTTTTGTTTTATCTTAAAGACCCTATTTTTAAGAACATAATAAAAGCTAATATAGTAAAGAGAAATACTATTAGTATATTCCTTTACATTTCTTTTTTTTTCGTCAGAGACTATTAAGATAATCAGATAGGGTAGAGCTAAAAGAAAAAGAAAACCACCTATAAAATAAGCATATTCGAGTAAAAGATGATCGTAAAGGAACAAAGGTAAAAGCACAATAAATAGATAAATCGGATTGAATTGATATGTCAAGCTCGCAAAGATACCAGATAATAAAATGAGTGTGATACTCGATTGATTAACACCCATATAAAATAGAGTAATACTGAGCAAGAAGGGCAAAACAGCAAAAAACTCTGCATAGGTTAAGTCGCCATAAGAATTAGGCTGAGCTATCATTATTATGTATATTATTGAGATTATCAAACTCAGATGGATGTTTGTCCAGATGAGATACGAACAGCAAAACAATGCTAAGTCTGTAACAATATACCAATAATACTTTATCTTTTTGGAGAAGAATGCATCCTCTTGATTGAAGATGAAGTATATGTATTGAAATATGGCTTTTAGATTAAAGAATGCATCGCCCTTATAAAGCTTTTTATTCTTTATAATTAGGTTGTAGAGTCCTCTTTTTCTAAAGACTGATATATAAAACCAATTGCCATCATCCTCCGTTAAGACTTGTTTTAAGATAGGGTAATGGGCAATTGACGATAAAGCAATGATAATAAATAAATATGCGTATAATAGCATTAATACCCCCTAATCGATGATACTCTTAATAAAAGCTTTCATAATACTTACATGGTTTAGGTACTGGGCTGCATCACTTGCTATCTTTTCTTTGGATACGGCATTCATCTTAATAGAGTATTCAATAATCTTGTCAAAATCAATTGGTGCTTTTGTTTTGTAAATGTAAGGAAAGTCGGCTGGAAACCTCGTCTCTTCATAATCAACCACAACAGGTAAGCCACTTAGTAAATACTCACCTACTTTTAATGCTGACGCTTGTTTGATACCCTTGATTGATAGTGCAAGAGGACCAATCCCCATTGTAAAGTTTTGTAGATATTCTTGCACCTTATCAGAATCAATAATTCCATCATATACACATTTGTCTGATGAACGTACTAATCTCAATTGATGATCCTTCATATTACCTGCAAAGTGAACTTCAAAGTCTTCATATTGCGCTTTTTTAATACTCTCAATTAGTAATTCAAGCCCTTGGTAGGCATGGTAAACACTCGATATCATAACAAACTTTATCTTCTCAGGGCGTTCCTTGAAATGTTGTTGTTGACCAGGGTCAATAAGCATACCATTAGTCAATACGCCCTTTTTTTTGACCTGTATGCCTTCACTCGCAATATCAACAATCTCAGGTGTTATTCCAACAATTCCCAAATACCCGCGTTGGTGGCTCTTTCGAGTTAATCTCTCTATTAATGAACCTATTTTTGAATAGAGCTTTAGCTCCTCGATATCATTACAATGATGGTAAGATAGTATCTTATGTCTTCTTTTCAGAAACCTATAAGCACAAAAGTCAGCTGAATTATATCTCAACAAAACATAGTCATACTTCTGCGTTAGCTTATTGACAAAGAGATAATACTTTATCCTCACCAAGAGCATATTGAAGGTAGATAATCTCTTTAAGTAAAAGTTAAACACGTTATCCTTTTTAAAAAAGCTACTCAAAAAGCGAAAGACTGGAACATAGAGAATATTCTCATTCTGGTATTTGTCAGTTGGTGATGCGATATATACATCCCATTGAACGTTGTCCAGCTGCTTTGCTGCTTTAGCTTCTGCAGCTCTCATCTTATGAATACCAGGCATGTATTCTATATGTAAGCTTGAATGTGCTAAGCTAATTTTACTTTTCATCAACCCCTCATTAGATCTATATAATTCTGCGCTGATCTCTTCATAGTATAGTTTTTACAGACCTCTTCTCGGCTCTTTTTCTTTAGCGTATTTAAAAGCTCTTTATCAGTAGTAATTCTCTTCATAGCCTCGTATAGAGCGCCATCTTTTAATGGAAATAAGAGCCCATTCGTCTCGTGCACGATGAGATCATTATTACCTGTAACATCACTGACTATTGCCGCTAAACCCGAAGACATGGCTTCAAGGTTAGTATTGGAAAGCCCTTCCGCATCTGAGGAATTGATTATGCAATCTGATTGATTATAGATGTCTCTCACTTTTGCTTTATCTACCCAACCAAAGAACGTCACCTTATCTTCTATTCTCAACTCTTTATGCAAAGCATAAACTTGCTCATAAAAAGGTCCATCGCCGACAAGGTTCAGATGCACATTCTCATATTCTTTAGCTAATAGAGCAAATTCTTTGATAATATACTCTACATTCTTTACCAATGAGAACCTACCTACAAAGACAAAGACAACCTTATTGTCCGCTTTAATACGAGGCTTGAAGTAATCAATATCTACCCCTACAGTAATCGTTGTTGTAGGGTATTTATCTGTCTTATAAGATAGCTTACCCAGACCATCTGAGCAGGCAATAATATGCTTAGCATTCCTCAAGACAGCCTTACGAATAGGGGATACCACCTTATGATAAGTGTTTAAATGCACTTGAGAGCCTGGAACATCCCCTCCTCCCAAAAATATCATGTATTCTTTTGCAAATAGCTTTTTTATAATATAGGCGGTGACACCAGAGGGGATTGACATAAAAGCAATTACGTGGTTGACCTTGTGCCTATTGATGATCATTTTACTAAATAGAATAGAAGAAAAGATGTACGCAAGCATTTGGAATGGATTTGACCTATCTTGATGCATTCTAAGAGCAGGAACCCTATATAAATGAACACCATTATTATTGTTATACTCGTAAAGGCTACCAAATGCAGAGGTGATTATCACTACATTATGCCCTAATTTTACAAATTCCTGGGCATAGTTATATGTTGCAGTACCAGCTCCGCCACCAATTGGTGGGTATTCATAGTTCAATAAAAGTATGTTCATATTTGAGCTCCTATCAAAATATTTTTAACAAACATATTGCTTAAACCTTTTGCCATACCACACAGTTATTTACCTTGTGTTCTTGAGTGAATCGCTTCGACAATATAATAATCTTTGTTTTGTCCTTCAAAATATACCCTCATCACCAGCTCGCCTAATAACCCTATAAATAGCACCTGTGTGCAAAGAGTAATCATGATTGCATACAGAACTATCAGAGTATTGAAACTCAAGCTGGTAAAGATGCTAATAATAGATAGTACGCCAAACAGAGCTGTACCCCAGATAAACAGAGCTTTAACTATTTTACCAAAGAATTGTATAGGCCTGCTCATGTAGTCTGAAAAGAATCTTATTACAAGAAAATCAAATAATACTCGCGACACTCTTGAGAGATTATACTTTGCTGTACCATGTATACGTGGATGATGCTTGACAGGTATTTCAGCTACTCTAACACCAAGCCATGCAGCAAATACAGGGATAAATCTATGCATCTCACCGTATAATCTTATATTCTTCACTATTTCTTTTTTATATGCTTTGAGTGTGCAGCCAAAGTCATTTAGCTGTATTCGTGTGCCTTTAATGAGGTAGTTTATGATCTTATTTGCAATCATGGAGGGAAGTCTTCTGCTTATAGCTTTGTCTTGCCTGTCTTTACGCCATCCATTTACAAGGTCATAGCCTTCAGCCATCTTTTCAAGTAGTCTTGGGATATCATCAGGGTCGTTTTGTAGATCGCCGTCCATGGTGATAATTACACGTCCGTTTGCATAGGCAAAGCCTGCGCTCAAAGCAGCTGTCTGCCCGTAGTTACGTCTAAATTGTATCAATACAACGTTCGTCTCAGAAAGAGAAAGATTCCTTAAATATTCTGTACTACCATCACGGCTACCGTCATCAACAAAGATGATCTCATATCTTTGCTTTAGTTCTCCCAATACATTCTTCAGTTTCTCATACAAGATTGGTAGGTTTTTTCTCTCATTCATAATAGGTATAACTACCGATATATCAATATTATCAACATCTACTTTGCCAATATTTGAGATCATATTAAATGGATCAATCTCATATATCTTATCTGAAAGTTCGATATGAATAGCGCCATTTGGTATTGTTGTGTTATTGCTCACAAGTCTAAGCTGAGCCTTTAATTCATTGATATTTGCATCGGGTCCATAGGTCTTTTCTAATTCAGATAAAAAAAGACCAGCTTCAACCATTTTCTTAGCTGAAAGCAAGACGGTTACCAAATTTACTTTTGCAACATAATAGTCTTCAGACAAGGCAATTGCTTGTCTAATTTTGATTTCTGAATTCACATAATCTTCAAGTTTAAAATAAACAACCCCTAAGTCATTTAAGAGTTCGTGGTTTTTACTATCTAAGAAAAGAGCCTTTTCTAAGATAGGTGCTGCATCTACATAGCGTTTATTTTCAAATAAAACAAGCCCTAAGTTGTAAAGATAACTAAAGTTTTCAGGTTCCAGGTATGCAGCTTTTTCAATATAATCAAAAGATAAGTCTATCTCGTTTAGGATCTTATATGCATTACCTAAGATAGAAAAGATCTTGGCTGACTTTGGGTTGATTTTAGCAGCGTTCTCCCAATGCTTTATTGCATTAGGTACATCATTTTCTTGAAAATACTTCAAGCCCTGTAGGTATTCATTTTCATAATTTTCCATAATATCTTCCCTGATTTATTATTGGCGCTGCCTTGCTTCGTGACTTCGGTAATATTACGCCACCGACAACTATTAATGCAAGAGTTGTGCCATTGGAAAATTGATTTTTATGTTAAATATAACTCAAAAAGAGAATTATTTTCGCATATTCGTAAAATAAGTTCCTAATCTATTATATATATAACCAAACACCAACTTAGGATTGACATGACCTTTTAATGCTCCTTGTAGGTCTTCTAAGAAGTAGAATATCTGGTCAAGGCTTTCAAGAAGATAGGGGTTTTGCTCATAGAACTGAGAGATTAGCTTCACTTGATTGATGTTCACAATATCATCTTGGCAGAGTTGAAAGGCTTTAATATCGTTAAGAAATAATATCATTGAATTTATGATTTCTATTAAAATACTATTATTCTTGCCTGATTGAGTTATTACATGTTCTTGCCAAGCGAGAAAAGCTTGATCATCTCTAACTAAAAGTATCTGAAAGAACTTTGTTGTTTGTTCCAAGTTCTCAAAATTACTATCTTTAGCGATGACGATTGCTTTTTCGAGGTTTGAATTTGATAATCTTGATATCAGCTTTGCTTTGACAGGGTCAAGAGATAAAACGTGCCTTAGGTAAATCTCTATTTTCGTTGATTTTATTGGGTGAAACTCAATTCTTTGGCATCTTGATATAATTGTTGGTAAGAGGCTATTGATGGTTTTTGTTGTCATGATGATTACAGTGTTTTCTGATGGTTCCTCAAGAGTCTTCAAAAAAGCATTTGCTGCTTGATTATTCATTTTCTCAATATTTTCGATGACAATTACTTTCTTTTCAGCTTCATAAGGTGTGGTGATGAGCTTTTGTTGTATCATACGGATCTGGTCAATTCTAATCTCAGTATTGCCCGTAAATTTGTAATCATTCCATGGGTGATCTATTTTAGCTTGAATATATTTTTGATATTCAGTTTGATTAGCTTGACTCTTTATCTCACCATTACTTGTCATTTCAAAATTAGGTATAGGAAAGAGGAACATAATATCTGGATGAGAGAACTGAAGGAACTTTCTACAAGAAATACATGTACCACAAGGCTTTCTCTCATTCTTAGAAAAACAGTTTATCGCCATAGCAAAGATATAGGCTGTGAAGATCTTTCCACAGCCTTCAGGTCCATGAAATAAGTATGCTTGAGATACTGTATTATTCTTCAGTGAGTTCTCAAGAATGCGTATTGCTAAGGATTGCCCGACAACTTTTTTTAACATATATTAGATTTGTAATTTTAGGTCTAAATTTCCTTTGTCGCTTTGTACATTATCCAATATCTTTGTGATGAATGGACTCTTAAAGCCTTCCGCAAATATCTGCATATAATGTACATCATAGCGTTCGCCAGCAATTTTCCTAAATGACTTAAGCGAGCCACAATCTTGGAATCCGACCTTTTTAAACAGCTTCTGCGCCCTTTTATTAAAGCCAAGAACAGTGAGGTAAGCTGTATATATATTTAAAATGTTAAATGCAAAATCAAGCAATAAATTCATTGCCTCATGTCCATAACTACGATTCCAGTAGTTTTTATCACCAATGTTTATTCCAACTTCTGCAGTACCATTTATAAAGTTTACATCATGCAAACCACATGATCCAATAAGCTTATTACTTTCTCTATCGACTATAGCAAAGATATAATTATTACATTCTTGAAAGCTTTCAAGTATTTTTTTTTCTACTTCAAGGCTTAACATTTGACCTACACCACCGAGGTTTAAAGTGATATAGTAGTCGTTTAGCCATTCAGTATAAAGTGCAGCATCTTCTGTTGACAGCGGTGATAAATAGCACTTATCGCCGACAAGGTTTTTAAAATATTTACTCATGAATATCTCCTTATGTTTTATGATTTGTTAGATGGCTCAAATAATCCCAAAGTCTTTAAGGTTCCTGTATAAAACTTGAATTATTGTTGTCACTAAGTATAAAGTTGGTAAAGCAAATAATATTCCAAAAAACCCAAAACTTAAGCCTCCTGCTATTGCTGTTAAAAAAACATAAAGTGGATGTATCTCTATGCCCTTTGACATGACAAAAGGATAGACAATATTGTTGTCAACGAGTTGTACACCCCACATACTGATAATTGTCCAGACAGCTAATGAGATAGGTTTACCTGTTAATAGTACTGATATACAAGCAAATATAGCAGCAGAAAAGGGACCTGCATATGGTATAATATTAAGAAATCCTGCGATAATGCCAATTAGAAGACTAAACCTTATACCTAATAAGTTTAAGACAAAAGCTGTCATCAATGCTACTATCGAAACCTCAATAAATAGAGTCTTTAAGTATGTCACAATACTGGAGTTGATACGGTTTATGAGTATAATGCTGATTTCAAAATACTTATTTGGGATAAGCTTAAAAATTCCTTTTTTGATCAAATGTATGTCCTTCAAAATCAAAAAACTAATTACAGGTACAATTAAAAAATAAGAAAAGAAGTTGGCTATATTTTTTGAGTATGATAATAGATAATTTGGTATCTTTT
>JAKPKU010000184.1 GCA_029553545.1 Candidatus Cloacimonadota bacterium | reverse complement strand
TCAAAGCAGCTGATGTCTCCCTTAGCCGTGAAGAGTGGTATGAGATCTTTATTGCTGCTGGGAATAAGCTGCCATAATCAATAATAAGACCAAAAGCTGAGTTTGTCTTGGTTTGAGGGTTTATTGCGTAACTATTTAAGCCAAAAAATAGATTCGAAAAATTCGTCAATGTTTGGCTTTTTAATGCTATAATAAATTTAAATCCCCGGTTCATTTACTTCAGGAGAGTACCATGAAAAAAGCTCTAGTTATTAGCTTACTTGTTTTTAGTTTTATTATCTCGAGTTGTTCTTCCCCATCTTCACCGACTCCTCAAGTTGACTATCAATCAACAATAACATCTTACGCGGTCGCTGGAACCATGTTAGAGAAAGATAATGAATATCTCACTTCTGAAAACCAGAGACTTACTGAGGAAAATACCGCATTGCAAGAGCAGGTCGCTCAACTAAAACAACAGCCTACTCAAGACCCTGGGTTAGAACAATCATTTAATCAACTGCAGGCAGATAATGCAGCGCTTAACGAAACAATAAAAGTATATGAAGATATATTTTATGGCAAATATGAAGATAAAAACGATTTAATGGTACTTTGTCCGGGTGCTGAAAAAATTAGTTTTAATTATTCTGATAGCAATTCAATGCTAGATGAATTAATAAATTACATATCAACAGTTTATCAGATTGATATTAATGAGATTACCACTAACGATCAAAAATTATGGAGTGATTTTGACGATTTATTTGTAATGATTGAATATCCTCAGGTAAGTGATCCTTATTTAATTATATTTGAGAGAGAAAAAAATAATACTCATAACGCTGTCTTTTCCATCAGTTTTCAGTGTTATATAGATTTTCCTTTTCTTGAAGAAAAGTTATCGAAGTAAATGCAAATAATTAATAAATACGATATAAGGTGAGTAAAAATGAAAAAAATACTGATTCCTTGTCTTTTAGCAATTTGTATTATATTAACAGCGTGTTCCTCCCAACCCTCGCCCACGCCGCAAGTCGATTATCAGGCTACGGTCACTGCGTATTCAGTGGATATTGCCTCATTGACGTGGGAGAAGCAAAAGCTTGAAGAGGAAAATGCCGAATTAAAGGCGCAGATCGAGGAATTGAAAGCGCAGCCTGCTCCCAACCCGGAGGCAGAACAAACCATTGCCCAATTAGAGGCT
>JAKPKU010000167.1 GCA_029553545.1 Candidatus Cloacimonadota bacterium | reverse complement strand
GTGCTATGGTTTTCAAGGTTAGACTTGAGTTTCTTGTACAAATCTTCGTCATGCAAAGCTACAAAAAGACGATAAGAACAGTCTTTGAGAAATTCATAGTTGGTCGGTTTGTGTTGCTTGAAAAGACCTCCAAGTTCCTTTTTGCTATCAGCTTTTATATTATTAATCGCCATCTTTGTCTTTTTGATTTCATTGTTGATCTTTAGTGCAATGAAGGCTTTGTTTTTATTGAAAGTCTCAGGGTTCACTGTTTTATCTATACCAATCAAAGCACCCAAGATGCCTGCAATAACCGTTCTTGGTGGTATTGAAAAGCTTAGCGGTGACATATTAGCAAAGTATTTTTTAAAATGACCATAATCTGCCCATATATCAAAGACAAGCACTTTAGAGTAGCTCAAAATGCCTCCTTTCTGCGATTATTTTCAATTGCATCTCACCAATTCAAGATGGTTAAGCGGTCGTCTTTTTTTAATGTAGCTACAGTGTTCTCTGTATTAATTCTTTCTTTCAGCGCCTTCATATCTATACTAATATCAGTAATATCACGTATTTGCTCATCACGCATATCGCCATTTATTTTTAATGTGATATGTTTATCTAATTCGCCAATAAAGCATTGTGGTTTATTGTGTTGAAGTGTGAGCAATAAGCGTGGATTATGCTCCATTTTTGAGCGAGTAATGAGGTTTCTGGTGCCTTCCCAAATGGATTCGATTAAAAGATTATAATCATCTTCTGTCATCTTTGTATGTACTGCTGCCTTCTCATTAACAATGCCATAAAAGGCAATGAGTGAATATGGCAAAACATAGTCTTCACGGAAGGTTTGTTGCATAGCTCCAACTTTAGAGGCAAAGGCACCTGTACCTTTGACATGTTTCATCTCGACCTTATGAAGAGAGCGACCCATCTTGAATTGAACAGGTCCAGTAAAAGTAATAGAGTCCCCTTTGTCCCCTTTTTCACCTTTGTCACCCTTCTTTTCCTTTTCTAAAGGAATTACCCCACCGAAAAGGCGAATATCAATACATTTATCAATAATCGACTCTAATTGCTTTTCTTTTTTTGTACCAAACATTAAGGCACGCCCTTTACCATTATTTAAACCGCCCTTTGCAGCTTGTGTTTGTCTGCAAAAAATATCCCTATCGTGCTCACCATTAAATCCTTTGTAATCAAATAAGTAGTCTCTTATTGTCCTTTTTAATCTGACATCTGTAACAATATTGATGCCTGTTTCTTCGTCAATTCTTGGTCTGTTTTCATCTGATGGATCGCCGTTTGGATTGCCATCTTTCACATCATAAAGGAATAATATTTCCGTTCTCTTATTCACTAACATCTTCTTCCTCCTTTTTTGTTTTAAATTTCTTATTTAAATTCATTCCTAAGACAAAATAATAGCTTATTTCATCATTGCTAAGGTCAAATTCTGCATTAATAAACAACTCAGAAATTGTTGTTTCAAGTTTTCGATAATAGTTTTTGTCGTACTGCTCTAACTTTTCAATTATTTCAGGTAGCAGTTTTTTAATCAATCTCTCATTAAGCTTCATACTGTTTAACATGCTTCTAAAAGGTGTTGCCCCTCTATCCTTTTGCTGAATATCAAGCAAGTGCTGGCATAAAACACCTTGAAGAAAAATCGCCTTTTTGATATTAGAATCAAAAAAGCCTGAGTGTTCGTCAAAGAACTTTTGATATAGCTCGTCCATAACAATCTCCTTTTCGCTTTTATTATTGTTATCTCCATCTTTTATAATTCTTAAATATGCCATGAACCTCAGTAGCATATATGATTTTAAGGTTGTAAAGTATATTCCTTCATCGTTAGCAAATTTACGTTCAATCATACTCATTATCTGTCTCAAAACAAAAGAGTAAGACACTTTCTTTTGCAAGAAGATTGAACGTGTAATTTCCAGTAACATGTTTCTTGGGAAAAATTCATTTAAAATGCCTAAGCTAAATTCCTGATCCATCAAAGAACCTTTATCTTTTTTATCTTTAAGGTTTGGTAAATTTTTGAAGATATCATAATTTTCTACTCTCTTTTTGGCTTTAAAAACATTTGTTAACTGAGAGGGGAAGACTTCATCAATACTTGCCAAGATCTTGAACTCAGAATTATTTCTCTCATAAAAGAATAAATTATAGCAGAGCATGTTTTTAGCATTGGCAAGCATATCAAATATTTCATGCTCATCATCTGTTATTTTTTTTCTATCTTCTGCCCTAATACTATATTTACCTAAGTGTTCTTCCTCAATAAATAAGTCCACGATCTCTTGATTTTCTTCTTTGTTTTCATGAATAAATGAGGGGATAATAAAATAATTGATGCCATAGAGTTTGTAGTTCATCTTTTGCTCTAAAACAGATTTCGCATGTTCCAACTTTATTGCGCAGTCTGAGCATATTGGATAGTTTTTCCAAGCATTCTCGCTTTTAAAGCCTCCAGCAATTGGGGTGAGAGAGGTTTTTGCTGCATAAAACTTAAAGGTCTCAGCATACCCCCAGACATCTTTATTGCTTGCAAGGCACAGTGAACAAGTTTTGTTTTTACCGATTATTTTTTTATTTCCAAGCATAAAAAATGAATCAAATAGCCCAATACGAGCCGCTTCTCTAGTACTTTGGAAAAGAGGTGATTCGCCTATATAGTCGCCATTCACTTTTAATGTAAGGATATAAAGATCTTTGCTTTCGATAGCATTTTTAATTTCTGAGACAAAATATTCTTCGTCTTTTTTAAATAGTTCTAATAGGGGGCTTAATCTCTCTTCTTTTTGAGCGCACACCTCTAAAATATTTTTAAATCTGTTTGTTTCAGTTGAGTCTACAGAGATTTGGTTGCTTACAAAAATAGTAGGAAATTCTGATTTGGAATTACCTGGGGCTTTTTTGTAAAAGAGTCGACTTAAATTCTTACTTTTTGAGTAATCTTCAACATGAATACCTTTGTATTCGCAGTGATCGCCATCCAAAATAAAGCTTAAAACTAATACTTTTTCTTTTCTTTCATCAATACATAGTCCATAGTCATTAGTGTATTCATTAATTAATTCCTCAGGTATGTATTTAGCCATTTCATACAGTTTTTGAATCATCTTTAACTCCTTTCTTTTCTTGTTTAACAATACTGCCAAAGCCGCGTGCTGACTGTTTTCCTAAGCCAAAGTAATCTGGAATATGAAAGTTTGTTTTAAACCAACC
>JAKPKU010000221.1 GCA_029553545.1 Candidatus Cloacimonadota bacterium | reverse complement strand
ACTTTATATATTCCATCATTGAATGTAGAAAACTCACCAAATAAGTTGTTATTATCAAAACTAGGTGATATTTCAAAATCACTAAAATTAATAAGACATCAAAATGCTATATTAAATAGTTCAGCATCTTCATTGAAAATTAAAGAAAACCAAATTGACTATATTTTTACAGACCCACCTTTTGGGGCCAATATTATGTACTCAGAGCTAAATTGCCTTTGGGAATCTTTTCTGAGAGTTAATACTAATAATATTGAGGAAGCAATTGAAAGTAGATCCCAATCAAAGACCCTCTTCGACTATCAAGAAATCATGCAACGGTGCTTTGCAGAATATTACCGCATACTTAAACCCGGAAAATGGATGACTGTTGAATTTAGCAATACTGGTGCGGCAGTGTGGAATGGAATACAGACGAGCATACAACGGGCTGGCTTTGTTATTGCCAACGTTGCAGCGCTTGACAAACAACAGGGAAGCTTCAAGGCTGTCACGAGCCCCACAGCCGTCAAACAAGATCTCGTCATTTCCTGCTATAAACCTTCTTCCGAGTTTGACGAAAAGTTCAAAGTTCAATCTGCTGATGTCAATATCTGGACATTTATCGAAGAGCATCTGGAACATCTTCCAGTAAGCATTATCAAGGACAAAATAACCACCGCCGTTATCGAGCGGAGTCCTAAAATATTGTATGACCGTATGCTCACCTTCTTCCTTATGCGTAACCTGCGCATACCGTTGGATGCCGGTGAGTTTCAGGAAGGATTGCGTAACCGGTTTAAAATGGAAGACAGCATGGTGTTTACAACAACACAGCTTGCCGAATATCAGGCGCAAAAGAAAAAACTTGGCATCGAGACTAACCAGCTCAAACTCGCCTTTGACATCATCTACAGCGAAAACGACGCAGTAGCGTGGATAAAAGAAAAACTCGAAACAGAACACCTCAAATACAACGAACTCATGCCCGCTTTCCGCAAGGCAAATACCGCAACCCGCAAGGGCGAAAAAGAATTCGAACTTAAAACCATACTCGAAGAAAACTTCATAGAACTCGCCGACGGCAGCTGGAGAGTACCCGATCCGAACGAAGCCAAAGACCGGGAGCTCCTGCGGACTAAAGCCCTGCTCAAAGAGTTTGACCATTACCTTGTAGAATTAGGAAATGGAAAAATAAAGAAACTCAAAGATGTACGATTGGAAGCCCTTCGTGCCGGGTTTAAAAACAGCTGGGAGAAAAAAGATTGGGGAAACATCGTCAATATTGCAGATAAAATTCCCCAGAACTTACTCATGGAAGACGAACAACTTCTTATGTATTACGATATAGCAAAGGACAGGATGTAAAGAAGAATGACCTATCAGTCCAAGCCCGTCGAAATTATAACTACCCGCACTACGTTCGGTACTTCTGTTTCTCAGATTAAAATACTTACAACAGGGCAAGTGCTCGATGTACCTACAGAAGAATTAAAAGAAGATTCATATTCTATTTCTTTACACGAATTAGAATTTAGAGCAATGGCTGCAAAAATTAAAAATGAGATGAATGGTCTTTCTATGCTGGCTCCTTTTGAAAGTAATATTGTACCTCTCCCTCATCAGATTTTAGCTTTAGAAAAAGTTATGAATGGAAGCTTCTTACGGTTTTTAATGGCCGATGAAGTTGGTATGGGTAAAACCATAGAAGCAGGTCTTATATTAAAAGAACTAAAGCTTAGAGGAATTGTAAAAAGATGTCTTGTAATTGTTCCCGTTTCTGCAATGAGGCAGTGGCAAACAGAACTTAAAAAGCATTTTAACGAGACCTTTCATGTATATGATTCAGATTTTATTGGAGCGCTTTCAAAAACGTTTTCCAAGATGGATGCTGATAATGAAATTAATATTTGGAAGCAGCATAATCAGCTCATTGTTTCTACCGATGCATTAAAGCCTCTCGAAGCAAGACAAGGTTGGACAAAAGAAAAAATTGATGAGTATAATCGTTATAGAATTCAAGGCGTAATAGACGCAGACTTTGATTTAATAATTATAGACGAATGCCATAAAGTTGGAGGAAGTACAACGACAGTAAGCCGGTATCAGATGGCCGAAATTTTGTGTAATGCTATACCAAACGTACTGCTTCTTTCTGCAACACCACACAGAGGTAAGAGTGATCACTTTAGACGCATCCTAGGACTTTTAGACAGCGATGCCTTTACAGGTGACGGCATGCCGAGTATAGCAGAGTTAGAGCCCTATGTTGTACGCACAGAAAAAAGACAGGCAATTGACTACACAGGAAAACCCTTATTCAATAAACGGCGGACAGAACGTGTAGTAGCTCTTTATGATTCCATAAGGCACAGTAAGCAGAATTCTTTATATGAAGAAGTTACGAACTATATTATTCATGGCTTTAATTTAGCGCAGCAGACAAAAAATACATCCTATGGTTTTGTAATGGTTCTTTTTCAGCGATTAATGTCTTCATCAACGCAAGCAATATTAGATGCTATTCAAAAAAGAGTTGAGCGGCTGTCAGCAGAAAAAGATGAGATAAATAAGGCAATTGCAAGTCAACAGCTCCTTATTTCCGGATTTGGAAATCAAATTGAGTTTGACTTTGATGATAAAGTTATTACTACTCTTACTAATTCAAAAGCAGCGTATGATACTGAACTTGAGGAACTTAAAAAAATATTACAGAATGCAAAAAACTGTGTAGAAAATGAAAGAGATGCAAAATTTGAATATCTGCTGGAACGATTACATCTTTTAAAATTAGAAGAGAATAATCAAGATCTTAAGTTTCTTATTTTTACTGAATTTACAAGTACTCAAAAGATGCTCCAGAATGAGCTTACTAATAGAGCAGGGTTTTCGTGCGAAATTATAAATGGGTCAATGGATTTTGAAACAAGAGTTGAAGCATTAAAAAGATTTAAAGAAAGCGCACAAATTCTAGTTTCGACAGATGCAGCCGGCGAATCTCTTAATATGCAGTTTGCACACATAATTATAAATTATGATATGCCTTGGAATCCAATGGTTATTGAACAGCGTATTGGACGAGTTGATCGCATTGGACAAACGCATGAAGTTTTAGCACTAAATTTAATGCTCGATAATTCAATTGATCAAAGAGTTTATGAAGTAATTGAGACAAAATTAGATCAAATAATGAATGAGCTTGGTATAGATAAAACAGCAGATGTTTTAGACAGCACCTTAGAAACTGATTCTATTAACAAATTATATTTGACCTCTCTTCTTGATCCATCCCGGTTCACGGGGGAAAGTGATGCATGGTTACAAGAAATTCGTGAAAAACTACGTAATTTTAAAAGTACAGAAAGTGCGCTTCCTGCTATGAGTTCAACTGATATTACTATTAAGCGTTCCGATACAGTTCGTTACAGTCCCCTTCCCGCGTGGCTGGAATGCATGACTAAATCATGGTTAAAATCTAAACAGATATTATATACAAGTGTTCCTGTTGGCATACAGACGGCATTTCCCGGAGAATCAAATAAAGTATTTACTTTCGATACCAAAGAGGGGCTGGAAAATCCAATTCCAGAAATATTAACCGTTCAAAGTCAAAAAATTAAGGACATTTTTTCTGATGCAACCCCCTATACTGAAGGAAATCCCATTCCTGTATTTACAACAAATTCAAAAACTGTTGTTACAGGCTGCTTTATGCTTTGGACTATTAAAGCATATAATTCATATGAAACTAAAGAAAAAGTTATTCCGCTATTTATAAGTCAGGATGAGGACATTTTTCCAGCATATGCACAAGACTTTTGGAAAGATCTTTCACTTGGAAATCTGCAAGGATTAATGACATTAGATACACATGATGCTCGTTCCTATTTTTCAAAAATGCAAAAACTTTCAGAAGTACAACTCGAAAGATATTACACCGAAATGGAAAAGGAAATAAAAGTAAAAATTGATCAGGTTAAGATTAATAGAGAAAAAGCATTTGCATTTCAAATAAAGCAAGTGGAAAAGATAGGGATTGAACAGATCAAAAATTACAGAAAGGATAAATACCAAAAAGATTTTTCTATTTGGAAAGAAACATTTGAATCTTCTTCTAGAATTATTCCAGAATTAACCTGCAATATTTTATTGAGAGTTGAACATGAATGAATGGATACATAGGCTTGTAGAAATTGTAACGCCTCAATCTAAAGCACCGGTCATTGCAATTGATCCAGAAGGACTTCTTCAATTTCCAGAAATTATGACTTTATGTGAGCAACGTGGATATTCTTGTATTCTTGCTAAACCAGGTATAGAAGCTCGAATAACATTTGAACTCAAAATTAGAGATAAGCCGAATATTTTATTCATCATAGAGGGAATGTATAAACCTCTCCCCGATATTGCATTAGCATCAAAAGTAATTACAATTTCCCTTTCAATGCTTTTTCCTTTTTTTGATTCAAAAGCATTATCCGGCCTTACGTATAATGCGTATTGTACATTGGATTCATTAAAACCATATCAAGTCCTGGGCTTTGAGGGAACGATTAGGTTTTTATTGGAAAATCTGTATAGCATAGATATTGAATCACTTAAAAAATTCCAAACTAAAGAACGTATAATTGCGGTTGTGATTGATGTTTTATTCAATAATGATAGTCCTAACATGGCTATTCTAACATGGTTAAAACAGCAATTACGTCCTTTTTTCGGAGCCATATCTGAAAACCTGCTTAACAAAGATTTTTTGCTTAATTATATAAGCAGCGCAAAAAATTCATTAGAAAAAAGTGATTTAGATTTTTCTGATCCAATTTTGCAAAAAGCAGCAAATACATTAATTGTGAATAGGCAATTACTTTTAAAGGATTCTATAGAAAACAAAAATTCTTTAATCATACCCAAAAAAAACAATATAGACCGAGAAAAAGAAATTGCTGCAAATATAGAAGAAAGAATCCCCTTAATACAAAATCAACAAAGGGATTGGTTTGAAATTGGGAGGCTTTTAGGAGAACTTAGTCTTCTAGTTTTTGAAAATAACAACGAGCAAAGCCTTGATCGGTATTATACATTATTGTCAGATCTAAATGATAGATTCCAAATCTTTATTAAAAATGCCTATATGTCTCTTCACTCATTGTCTGGAACAAGATACCCGGTGACTGTTCATAAAGTATTGGACTACATAAGAGCACAGAGTCATAAAAAGAAAGCGTTATTTGTTATAGACGGAATGAATTTATGGCAGTGGCAGCTTTTAAAACAAAAAATAGAAGAGAATAAAATTGCATGTTCAGATGTCCCAAGTTTTGCATGGCTACCAAGCATAACAGCATGGTCAAGACAAGCCTTATTCAAAGGTGCTAAACCAATCTTGTCTGAAGATAATTCAAAAGAGACTACACTATTCACGGAATACTGGCTAAAGCAAGGATACCAATCGTATCAGATTTCATTTACAACTTTTTCAAAAACCAGTGAAATCCCAGATTCCAATGTCACAATCGCAGGATTTGTATGTAATGATTTAGATACTATAATGCATGGTGCAATAATGGGAAACCAGCAACTGTATGTTGATACAAAAACTTGGATAGAATCTTCCAAAATCGTTACCTTCTTTGAAGCTTTACTTAAAGAAGGTTTTACAATCTATGTAACAACAGATCATGGAAATATTGAAGCAAAGGGAATTAAAAACCTATCTTTATCTACCAGAAATCTTTCAAAATCACGCGGGAAAAGACACATACAGTTTGTGGATGAGAAAACTGCTCGCTCATTTATTGAACAGAATCCGCACTTATCAGTAGGACTAGCCGGATCTTCTATTTACCTAAAGGATACTTCTGCTTTTACATCTAATCCCTGTGTTGTTACACATGGAGGAAGTCACCTTCTAGAAATGGTAATACCCATGGGAGTTTTGCAAAAATGAAACAAGAAAATGACAAATCTATAGGGCTAAATCAGAGAATTCCTTTTTCAGTTTTAAATGCCGGCATGCTTACATTTTTAGAAACTAATCAGGTTAATAGAGATGAGCTTCTTGGGCTTATGTTAGAAGAAACAAAGGGTGAAAATAGAGCAAAAAAAGCCAGTGCCTTTGCTTCAAAAATTATTGAAATGGAAAATCCTGTAATTGATGGTATTAAGAAACACTTTACACCTCAGTCATGGGCACGTCTTTCAGAACGTGAAAAAAAAGTTCTATTACTCTCTTTAACGTGTTTACGATACCCAATTGTCTATGATTCTTTACAAATTCTTGGGACTCAATTTAAAATTCAAAGTTCCGTTAACAGAGCTTTTATTAATCAAAAACTTTCGCTCAAATATGGTTCAAATAGAACCTGTATGGTTGGTATTGATGCATTAATTCCAATGATAATTGAATCAACCCTTGTTGAACGTATAAAGACAGGTCTCTATGCAAAAGGTGAGGTTCTTATTCCGCAACATCAATTTACTAAAGAAGCCTGGATAAAAATGGAATTGTTGCTTTCAAAAACTCGGACAATTTCGGTGGAAGAGCTGTCTCATAGAGCGATAATAAGTTTTGTTGATATTTCAAATATAACAAAGAATGAACCATATATACTTACTGTATCGCAGGACCAGCCGTCAAACCTTTGGGTAGGATAGTTTTATCTTCTTGGAAATTATAAATCACTTTCCCCTCCACCCCGCACTTCTCCAGCAGCTCCTCGACAGAACTGCACTTATCATTAATAGTCTTCATCATCTTCATCTTCATTGTACCCTTTTCTGCATACTTCAAAATATTCTTTCGGATAATGCGCTTTTAAATAGGCATCCTGCCAGGCAATTTTTGTATAAGCTATAGCATG
>JAKPKU010000162.1 GCA_029553545.1 Candidatus Cloacimonadota bacterium | reverse complement strand
CAGTGGGTTAAGAGATAATTACGGCATTCTAAAGCTCAAGCACAATCATGTAGAAGACAAATACAAGAGCCTTACTCAAGTCAATAAAAGACTCCGCAAAGAGCTTAAAGAAAAGCTAATCAAAACAGAATGGGCTGAAATAGAAGAAAGAGAGGATAAATATGGAGAACTACAAATATATGATGAACATAATGAATAAAGTAAATGAACATTTTAAGACAGATACTCCCTCAATAGAGCTTGACGGGGTACAAAAAGACTATGATGAACTATTAGAAGAGCATCATGTGCTGGCTGAGAAATACAGTGAAATAGCATATGAGAATAAAACATTGACAAAAAGCTACGATGAATTATTAGCCAGGTACACTGAATTGCTGAAAGAGAAGGAAGGCACCATGGACGAAGACAAAATAAACTATAAAGACTATGAGACTTTTCTACAAGAGCTAAACCGAGACGAGGCTCATAATGCATTAAGAAAAGAGCATGAAGAATTGATAATACAATATCATCAACTACAAAGCGAGCACACCAGCTTGCAACACCGATATGATAAACTAATAAGCAAGATTGAAAGCATCAGAGATAGCATGAAGGGAGGCAGCAATGATTAATTATTCCTTATACATTGACATGGTAAAACAAGAAATCATTATCGAGAAGAGCCCAGACGCCATTAAACATCGAATACCATTCTATATAGACCAGCTTGCAGGGATTACAGTCACAGAAACAATACACTCCCTTAGGGCAGAATATGTTAAAAACCTTGATAGAGGCGTTAAAACAAAGATACTTGACACAATCTACTCAGACATTGATTATTTGTATTTATTGTTGCTAATACACCTCAAAAAGCATCCAATTGAGATTGAAGCAACAAAAGCCAATCTTGAAAGTAAACTTCGCAAGCAGATAAGAGAATCAATAGTTAATCTAATGAAAAGCAATAAGTATATCGACAAAAGTAAAAAGCAAGAAATACTTGACAAGCTTTTTGAGGTGATTAAACTCACAGTGAAACAGAAAGGAGACAAATGTGATAGAGGTAGTAAAGGCTTCGGCTGGGACGGGCAAGACTTATTCATTAGTGAAAAAGATTAATTCACTGTTGGCTCAAGGCATGTTGCCAGAGGACATTTTAGTGTTTACTTTTACAGCGGCAGCAAGAAACGACTTAAAAGAGCGTATAGGTAATGAAAGAATAGATATCAACACTATGCATGGAACATTCCTAAAGCTACTAAAAATAGTCAACAGTGCAAAGTATCATCCATCAAAGCTAATCGATGAAAAGGCAAAAGACAATAAAATAAGATATATGGTATTCAATGGAAAAATACATAATCAACTAAAGAGAAACAGTTTTACACACAAAGACATCACAACATTTATAGGATTATGCAAGAATCTATATATCAAGCCAATAGGTAAATTTAGAAGGCTTTTGTATGCTAATACACTGGCTTTTTTGTCCTCAGAAGAAGAAGCTATACTCATCAAGCGTTATGAAAAAATAGTCAAGCTAACAAGCATTGCCATGGACGACGAAGGGGAGATAAACCCCGTTGCATTAGGAATGCTGGACGCATTTTACCTTGAGTATGAAAACACCAAGGACGGTTTTGACTTCGACGATATTATTGTCGATACCTACGAAGCTATGATAGCAAACACAAATAACATTCTTTTATACGCTCAAGACCAATGGAAATATATATTAGTGGACGAATTCCAGGACACCAATACTCTACAATTTAGTATAGTAAAAATGATAGCAGAAAAGCATCAAAATCTATACATTATAGGAGACTGGAAGCAAGCCATCTACGGGTGGAGGGGAGCTGATTATAATCTGCTAAAAGACATAAATAATCACCTCAGGGGGGTGAAAGTCTCTACACTCAAAACAACATATAGAAATTCCAAAGAAGTGCTCAAGCTTGCAAATCATGTAGCAACAAAGCTATTAGGTGATGAAAAAATAGAGACTGCGATAGACATCAAAGGCAATGTGTTTTTTGAAGAATACAGAAGCAAATACGATGAAATAAAGGGCACTATAGACGAGCTTTTGTATTACAAGGACAAAGACAAGTCAACATTTGTTTTAACCCGTACAAACGCATATTTGACTATCATGGAATTGTTTTTACTATGTGAGGACATTCCATACGACATCTACGGGCAGTCAGTGCTTGAATCACCAGTGATTATGGACATTGCTTTAATGTTATTACTTACCCTCTCAAAAGACATATCAGATAAAGCATTAAAAAGACTGTATGTTTTCAGTGCATATTACCTACCAAAAAGGGACAAAGAAGAGTACTTGAAAAGCAGAGCCATTGAAAAGCTTACAGTGAAGGGCAAAGGCATATTATCAAGGACATTAGACGCCGTGGCTAAAGTAAAAAGTGAATACTATGCTTTAAAAAGACAAGGCAGTGAAGAGTTGTTATCATCGACAATCAAAAGAGCCCTTGAGGTATTCGAATACGACAATTACTTGAAATATAATTACTCAAGAGAAGAATTATCAACAGCCAGGGAAGTCATGGAATTGTTCATTGAGACAGTTGACTCATTTGGAACAATTGAGAATTTACTACAGATACTTGCCAAAAGAAGACACACAGACTCTGAGGCTAAAATAAAATTGCTCACAGTGCACAAGGCAAAGGGACTTGAAGCAGACAATGTTTATCTGTTAGGTTTATCAGATAACATATTCCCATCATCAAGGGCAATGAGTTATGAAGAAAATCTTGAGTCAGAAAAGCGACTACTATATGTAGCAATTACCAGGGCAAGAGAAAACTTG
>JAKPKU010000149.1 GCA_029553545.1 Candidatus Cloacimonadota bacterium | reverse complement strand
ACAAAGCTATGTTATTGTAAATGATAGGTTTTTGGGAAAAGGTAATTTCACTGCGTGAAATCGAGTTATGGAATCTTGTTTATGTACTCGAGGGCAGCCAGTGGTCGTTATACAAATAAGGCTATTTGTATATACAAATTTATATTATTGTAAATGATAGGTTTTGGGAAAAGGTAATTTCACTGCGTGAAATCGAGTGATGGAATCTATTAGCTGATCGAAGGCAGTCAGTGGTCGTTATACAAATAAGGCTAATTGAGGGAGTTGATTAATGCACAAACTTGGTTTTCAGACTCGAAGAATATTGAAATATGAGAATTAAGAGATGAAAGGTAATTGATTTGGATCAGCTAATGATAATTGTTCTTACAAAAAAAATCATCTCTAAACCCGCTCGTAGTAGGCATCTGCTGATTTAGGTGAAAATAGTTTTCGAAAAACCCCATTTTGTAAGCCCTATATATATAGAGGGTGTTGTTTTTTATTTATGATACTGCTTTATTCTTTTATAAGCTATTTTGGTTAGTATGCAACAGCCTCAAAATTTACTTGCTCAAATCAGTATATTTCAAAAGAAAATGATGATTTTAAATGTAAATTTTAAGATTTTTAATATGCTATTGAAAATAGTTTTTAAGGGTATATTATTTTTCTATGAATAAAAAAATAATAACTTTTTGATTGACTATTTATCTCAAAACTTTTTAATTGTTTTAATAGGTAAATGTACCTATTGTTATTTATATGAAGGAGTTAGCATGAAAGGTAGTCAAGAAAAGGGCATTTCAATTGTCAGCAAAAACAGCACACAAAACTATGATATTATCGTAGTTGGTGCGGGTAATGCTGGAATTGAAGCAGCTATGGCTACTGCAAAAATAGGAGCAAAAACAGCACTTTTCACCATCAAGCTCGAGGCAGTGGGTAGGCTTTCATGCAATCCAAGTATTGGAGGTCCTGCAAAGGGGCATCTGGCGCGTGAAATAGACGCTTTGGGCGGGGTGATAGGCTATGTAGCAGATCTGACAGGTATCCACTTCCGCATGCTTAATAAAAAGAAGGGACCCGCTGTCTGGGCACCACGTACACAGAATGATCGCCAAGCATATTCATTGGAGATTCGTAATATCGTCGAGAAACAAGATAATCTTGAATTGATCGAAGATATGATTGTTGACTTGATCACAGAGTATGAAAATGAGAGACTTGTTGTCAAGGGTGTGCGCTCTATCTTGGGTAAAGAGTATTTTGCTGCAAAAGTTATTCTCTGCAATGGTACGTTCCTCAAGGGTAAGATCCATGTGGGCAATGTCTCCTATGCGGGTGGGCGTTCTGGTGAACCTGCAGATGATTATATGAGTAATAGCTTGATAAAGCTCGGCTTTCAGCTTGCACGCTTCAAGACGGGTACACCGCCGCGCATTGACTTACGAACAGTTGATTTTAATAAGTTGGAAACTCAAGCTGGTGATGATGATCCTCAGGGCTTTTCCTTTTTCTCAGACCTAAGTTTACAAAATAAGATCTCTTGCTATATCACTCATACGACGTCTGTTACGCATCAAATAATCCGTGATAATCTAAAGCTCTCTTCACTATATGGTGGCTTTATTGAGGGAATTGGTCCGCGCTACTGCCCATCGGTTGAGGATAAGATTGTTAAGTTTGCAGATAAAGATCAGCACCATGTTTTTATTGAGCCAGAGGGTTTGCATACTGTTGAGGCATATGTAAATGGCATTTCCAATAGTTTGCCAGCACATATTCAAGAGCAGGTGATACGCAGCGTGCCAGCTTTAGAAAAGGCAAAAATCATGCGCTATGCTTATGCTATTGAGTATGATTATATTGTGCCAGATGAATTATTGCCGAGCATGGAAACCAAGCGGGTGAGCGGGCTATATTTGGCAGGGCAAATCAATGGCACTTCTGGTTATGAAGAGGCTGCTGCTCAGGGTATATGTGCAGGGATTAATGCTGTGCGAGCCCTGGATAATAAAGAGATGTATGTCTTTGATCGGTCGCAGTCTTATCTTGGCGTATTGATCGATGATCTGGTCACCAAAGGTACCAATGAGCCTTATCGCCTCTTTACTTCACGTGCTGAGCATCGTCTTTCACTGCGGCAAGATAATGCAGATGAGCGTTTGATGCCGATTGGTTATGAGTTGGGCTTGGTCTCTGATGTCAAGTGGCAGAGGTTTTTGAAGCAAGGAGAGATTGTGGCACGTGAGACAGAGTTTTTAAAGCAAACAAACTCACATCAACACCCAGATTTATCACAACCACAGCGGCTTTATACGCTTTTAAAGAGACCAGAGATTGAGTATCAAGATTTGGAAAAGTTTGGTTATCAAAAGCCAGCAGATATTACCAAGAGCATTGAAGATAAAATCAGTATCAATTGCAAATATGAAGGCTATTTAAAGCGTCAGCAAGAGGATATTGAGAAGTTTGCCTATTTAGAAAACTTTAAGATTAGTCATGAGATTGACTATCTACAAATTGAGGGCGTTGCCATTGAAGCACGCGAGAAATTAAACAAGATTCAGCCTGTCTCATTGGGGCAAGCTGTGCGTGTGCCTGGCGTGAATTATACTGATGCACAGGCAATTATGATCTATCTAAAAAAGAATAAAAAATTAGAAATAAATAAAAATTAGAGGAGAGGGTATGAAACTGTCACCAAACGCTATCACTGTTTTAGAGAAGAGATATTTTAAAAAAGATGAAAATGGAATTATGGAAGATTGGGAGGCTTTGCTCAATCGCGTCGCATCAAATATAAGCGGAGAAAATATTGTCGAGGACTATGACCCAGCGAAAAAGCAGAAGTATTTTGACTTAATGCACTCAGGGGCTTTTTTACCAAATTCACCTACATTAATGAATGCGGGAAATGATTTACAACAGCTTTCAGCATGTTTTGTTTTGCCAATTGAAGATAGCATGGAAAGCATTTTTACCTCGATTAAGAATGCAGCATTAATCCATAAAAGCGGTGGTGGTACAGGCTTTTCTTTTAGCAAACTACGCGAAGCAAACTCAAAAGTGAAGACAACTAATGGCGTTTCAAGTGGACCTCTTTCATTTTTAAAGGTGTTTAACTCTGCTACTGATGCAGTAAAACAAGGCGGCACAAGACGTGGCGCAAACATGGCAATCCTCAGTGTTGATCACCCTCAAATCCTTGAATTTATCACCTGTAAAGAGAATACAACAGAATTGACCAACTTCAATCTCTCTGTTGCGCTGACCGAAGAATTTATGCAAGCTGTCAGCCAAGATACTGAATATGAGCTGATTTCTCCACACACAAAGGAAGTGGTAAATCGCTTGAAGGCGCAAGATGTTTTTGCCCTGATGGTAGAAATGGCGCATAAGAATGGCGAACCTGGTATTGTCTTTATTGATAGAATAAACCGCTATAATCCTACTCCTCATATTGGGATGATCGAGTCAACTAATCCATGCGGCGAGCAGCCTCTGTTGGCTAATGAGGCATGTAATCTTGGTTCGATTAACCTCAATGCAGTTGTGGAAGATAAGAAAATTAATTGGGACAAATTAAAGAGCGTCATTTATGATAGCGTTGAGTTTCTTGATAATGTGATCGATCGCTCTGCTTTTCCATTAGATGAGATAGATAAAATGGTCAAAGCTAATAGAAAAATCGGACTTGGTTATATGGGTTGGGCAGATGTATTGTTCCGTTTGGGCATTCCCTATGACAGCGATGAAGCGGTCAAATTAGCTGAAGAAGTGATGGAATTTCTTGATTATCATGGTAAAGTGAAGTCGATGGAATTGGCGAAAGAAAAGGGTTCTTTCCCTAATTTTGTTGGAAGTATTTATGAAAAAGGTGAATTGCTGAGAGAAAAAGGTAAGATCAATTGGAACTCCTTGGCAAAAGATATTAAGAAAAATGGCTTGCGTAATGCAACTGTTTCTACGATTGCACCCACAGGCACGATTAGTATGATTCTCAATGCTTCAAGCGGCGTCGAACCACAGTTTTCACTGGTATATATCAAGCAAGTGCTCGATGGCGAAAAGCTCTATTATATCAATCCATATTTTGAAGAAGAGTTGAAGAATCGCGGGCTTTATTCTACAGAATTGATGGAGAAGATCGCAGAGAGTGGATCCTTACATGATTTAGACTTGCCAGAAGATTTGAAGCGTGTTTATGTTACTTCTCACGATATTAGCCCAGAATGGCATATCAAGATGCAGGCAGCATTCCAGAAGTACACTGATAATGCTGTATCAAAGACAATCAACTTCTCACGCGATGCAACAAAAGATGATATTAGAATAGCATTTGAATCTGCATGGAAATTGGGCTGCAAGGGCGTTACCGTCTATCGTGATGGCTCTCGTGAGAATCAGGTTTTACACGTCGGATCTAAGACCAATGAAGAGAAAAAAGATGGCGAGACACGCGTCTCACCACGTAATAGACCAGAAATCACCAGAGGCATTACCCAGAGAGTTGAAACAGGCTGCGGGCACCTCTATGTGACGATAAATTCAGACGACAACGGACCTTGCGAGGTATTTACACAGATGGGCAAGGTTGGCGGCTGTGCATCAGCTCAATTAGAAGCGATTGCACGACTGGCATCTCTTTCTCTGCGTGCAAATGTGAAGCTTGAATCGATTATCAGACAGCTCAAGAGCATTCGCTGCTTATCGCCAATGTGGAGTAAGGGCAGATTGATCACCTCTTGTGCAGATGCAATTGCTTATTCTTTAGAAACTTATTTACATGTGGATAATACAGAACAGTTGACAGAGAGTGTTAAAATGCCTGACAATCCAAGCACTATCATTTCCAGTGGTAAAATAAAATCAATTTGCCCTGATTGTGGCTCTGCGATTGAATTTGCTGAAGGCTGCATGAAGTGTAATTCATGTGGTTGGTCGAAGTGCTAAATAATAACCTATTCCAAGCTTTACATTAATAAAAAGGAGGAAAAGTGAAAGTAACAGATTTGATTAAAAACCAAAATAAACCGTTCTATTCATTGGAAATATCACCTCCTTTGAAGACAAAGTCAATTGAACAAATATTTAGTGTAATTGATAAAATACTGCCTTATAATCTTAGCTTTGTGAACATTACTTATCATCAAAAGTCTAGCGCTTATGAAGAAGTAAATGGGCAAATGAGAAAAGTTATTTATCAAAAGCATGCGAATACTGTCGGTGTCTGTTCCGCTATCAAATACAAGTATAATATCGAGGCTGTGCCGCATTTACTCTGTGGCGGTGTGGATAAAATTACCACTGAAGATACGCTTTTTGACCTGATGTTTATGGGTATTGAAAATATACTTGCCTTGCGTGGTGACCCACGCCGTGGGCAGGATGACTTCGTTCCTGAAGAAATGGGAAATAAGAACGCTGCTGAGCTTGTTCAGCAAATTAAAGCGATGAATCAGAGCGTTTATATTCAGAGTGATAGCCCAGAAGTGCCGATAGACTTTTGTGTAGGCGTGGGCGCTTATCCAGAGAAGCATTACAGTGCCAAGTCTTTGGAAGATGATGTCGCATGGCTAAAGCATAAGGTCGATTCTGGGGCTGATTTTATTGTCACACAGATGTTCTTTGACTTTGACCTCTTTGTCAAGTGGGAGAAAATGTGCCGTCAGGCAGGTATTACAGTGCCGATTATCCCTGGTTTAAAACCTTTAACCAAGAAAAAACAGGTAGAGCTTTTTACAGAGAACTTCCATTTGAGCATACCAGCTGAGCTGCGTGATGCAATGGAAAAGGCTGAAACACCCAAAGAGGCATATCAAGCAGGAATTGACTATATGGCAAAGCTTTGCAGAAAGCTATTGGATTACGGTGTGCCCGGCTTGCACTTCTTCACTATGGGTAAAGGGCAAGATGTAGCGGACTTGATAGAAAAACTTGAAAACAAATGATTAAATTTAATTATAGGAGAATAATATGCACGAACTCGCTTTAATACTGGACTTTGGCTCTCAATATACACAATTAATTGCAAAAGAAATAAGAAAACTTAAGATTTACAGTGAAATCATCCCTTGTACCGCATCTTATGAGGAGATTATCGCTAAAAAGCCAAAGGCAATTATCTTGTCTGGTAGCCCCTTTAGCGTAAAGAATCCTGAAGCGCCAAGAATCGATCAAAGGCTTTTAGATGGCTCTATTCCTGTGCTTGGTATTTGCTATGGGATGCAGTTAATCGTGGATATGCTTGGCGGCAAAGTGGAGAATTTTGATAAAAAAGAGTTTGGCAATGCGCAGTTGAACACCTCCGATCATCCGCTTTTACAGGGTTTGAGAAGCGTGGAGCAGGTTTGGATGAGCCATGGAGACGCAGTAGCTGATATTTCTGATGAGTTTGAGTGCATCGCTTTTACAGATAATTCTCCTTATGCTGTAATAGCACATAAAAGTAAGCAGATCTATGGGTTGCAATTTCACCCAGAAGTGGCACATACACCTAATGGTAAGCAGATATTTGAAAATCTCTTGGTAAATATAGCAGGCTTTACACGAGATTGGACGACAGAATCTTTCATCGAGTCTGCTATCAAGCGCATTAGAGAGCAAGTGGGCGAGGATCAAGTGATTCTTGGGCTCAGCGGTGGGGTGGACTCCTCAGTTGTTGCTGCACTGATTTTTAAGGCTATTGGCAAGCAACTTATCCCTATTTTTGTAAATACAGGACTCTTGCGAAAGAATGAGGTGGATGAGGTTGAAAGCTTCTTTAATAAAGAGTTTGGTATGAATTTGATCACTGTGCATGCAGAAGAGGTTTTCTTGGGAAATTTGAAAGGCGTCAGTGATCCTGAACGTAAACGTAAGATTATTGGTGCGACTTTTATCGATATATTTGAACAAGAAGCAAAGAAATATGCAAATGCAAAGTGGCTTGCACAGGGAACTGTCTATCCAGATGTGATTGAATCTGTGTCTTTTAAAGGTCCTTCAGCGACTATCAAATCTCATCACAATGTGGGCGGTTTGCCTGAAAAAATGAACCTCAAATTAATTGAGCCGCTTAGAGAACTCTTTAAAGATGAAGTGCGCTTGATCGGCGAAGAACTCGGCTTGCCACATCATATGGTGCAGAGACATCCATTCCCAGGACCTGGCTTGGCAATTCGTATTATCGGCGATATCACTGCTGAAAAGGTGACTCTCTTGCAAAATATCGACGCTATCTTTATCGAAGAATTACACAAATCTGGACTGTATGATCAGGTCTGGCAGGCATTCTCTGTACTACTACCAATACATACTGTGGGCGTGATGGGCGATGAAAGAACCTATGACCAAGTCTGTGCCTTGCGCGCTGTAAACTCGATAGACGGAATGACCGCCGATTGGGCAGAACTGCCATACGACTTCTTGAAAAAGGTCAGCTCACGTATTATCAATGAAGTCAAAGGCGTCAATCGCGTTTGCTATGATATCAGCTCAAAGCCGCCTGCAACGATTGAATGGGAATAGAGTGTATGCAACAATCAACTTTTTTTAACAACACACTTTTGGGTCCTCGCTACGCTGCGGGTTAGGTACTTTACTTCGTAAAGGTTAGGTACTTTGCTTCGCAAAGGTTAGGTAAAAAATCAGTCGATTTTTGTTGATAATAAGGTAATTTCACTTCGTGAAATTGATGATCGATCTGGAGCAACTAAAGATACTCTTAAGAAAATCAAAAATGAAAGACACTTTATGTAAGAATATTAGAGGTTCATATGTGTAATGGTAAGATATACGATGAAAATGAAGATATTGATATTAGCAGCAATACAAACCTTGTGGCGGGGTTGTATCTAAGAAAACAAAGTGCTTATACAGAGAATAAGATATTTCCCTATGCAACCATTGATGAGTTAGATAAAGATTTATTAATAAGAGTTTGTAAGTTGGCAAACTTTCAAAAGCCTAAACACCCTTGGGTTGATATGTCTGATTTGGAGCTATTAAAGAGTGCAGGTTTGTATTTAAAGGACACAAACACAGGGAAAGAGGGAATTACTCTGGCAGGTATTCTCATCTTTGGCAATGAACAATTAATTCAGGCAGCACTTCCTCATTATAAAACAGATGCTATTATGCGAAAAATCAACCTTGATAGATACGATGACAGGGATGATATCAGAGTAAATCTTATGCGTAGTTATGAAAGATTATTGGAATTTGTGAGAAAGCATTTAAATGACAAGTTTTATCTTGAAGGTATTCAGAGAATTAGTGTGAGAGATAAGATTTTAAGGGAAGCTATTTCGAACACGTTGATTCATAGAGAATTTGCTAATCCATTTCCAGCGAAATTCATCATTGAAAGAGATAGAGTTTATATTGAAAATGCCAATAAAGCCCATGTAAATGGAATAATCGATTTGCATAACTTCTCACCATTCCCCAAGAATCCAAAGATTGCGAAGTTTTTTAAAGAAATAGGTTGGGTAGATGAGCTTGGATCTGGCGTAAGATTTATGTATAAATACAATAGGGAATATTCGGGCGCAGACCCTGTTTTTATCGATGAAGACATATTTAAAACAATAATCCCATTAGTTGCCGCAGGTGAAGAAAAAGACAGACCAAGCGAATACTCCGAGCCTTTTAGGGAACATACTGTGAAAGAAAAACTGCTTGATTATTGCGTCACACCACGATCACGCAATGAGATGCAAGAGTATTTAGGGTATAAAAATAGGGATCAATTCAGAAACAAAGTACTAAGCCCTTTAGTAAAAGAAGGACTCTTAAAGCTTACCTTACCAACAAAACCAACAAGCCCAAGCCAACAATATTATTCTGTGAAAAGGTAGTCTCGTACTATCAAGCAATTAATTTTACCAAGCTTACCAAACCGCTCTGATAGAGGGATTGAATGATGTAAATATCTTAGAAAGTATTATACAATACCTTCAATCAAATGTTTTAAAGTTTTACAAAAAAAATTAAAATAATTGTTTGACAGATGATTCTTTATCTGCTATATATAACTACAAAAAAAAAGGAGATATATTATGCAATGTATTAAATGTGGCAGTGAAAATGTTGTTATGCAAGCAATAACTGATATTAAGACAAAGCATCGTGGCTGTGGAGGTTGGCTCTTGTGGATTCTCCTTGCAATCTGTACAGCAGGGATAATTCTTATTATACCACTTATAACCAATAGCAAAACCGAATCAGAAACACATACTGAAGCTGTATGTCAAAATTGCGGACATAGATGGAGGATATAGGGAAAGAGAAAAAGGAAGACAAATAAATTACGTATATGCGTATTATGAGCCAAGAAATATTAATTATTACAAATCAATTGAATAAGGAGTTAAAATGTCAGATAAAGATTTACATTCAGAGGTAAGCGCATTACATATATCATTTCGAAATTCTTTGATAAAGAGAGAAGAAAACTTTTTTTCTCAGTTAGCATTTTTAATTACAGGGGTCGGAGGATATTTTGCAACTCTTGTGTCAGGCAAATTTACGGATATTTGGGTATTGTTTTTTGTTACAGTAGGCACATTATTGTTGAATGGTTTTATCTATATTATTGGAACGTATACAGGATATCAATATCGTTGCGATCTACTCCAATTGTTAAAAATTGAGGAAAAATTAGGTATTACAAGTTATACCCTTTCAGATTGGCCAAAATATTGTTCATTTGAAGTATCTATAAAACCTCCTAATATTGTTCAAGTATTTCAAAAGGCTTATATTGTATTTTCAGTATTAGTAATACTTATTTCTACTGTATATGCTTGCAAAAATCATATTATCTGTGCAGATAAATTATGTTGTCATACAACGTATGTCCAGCCTGCTTGCACTCCCGCTACGTGTTGTCGAACTACGTTTGGTCATACAACGTGTGCCCAGCCTACTTGCGCTCCTGCTATGTGTTGTCGAACTACGATTGGTCATACAACGTATGCACAGCCTACTTGTGCTCCTGCTACGTGTTGTCGAACTACGATTGGTCATACAACAAATGTCCAACCTACGTGCTGCTTCTTTATGATTTTCAGTTGGATACTTATTGTTTTATTACTTTGCTGTCTGGGAAAGCTAATACATAATCATTTATTAAATAAGATGAAGAATATCTTAGATAAAGAAAAAGGGAGTAGAAATTCAATAATTAGAAAAAGATTGAGAGAAAGTAGGAAACGAGTAAACATAAATTTCAAAAATATCTTCTCTATAACATTTTAAATAAAACAATTCATTGTTTTTGTAAGAGGTATTTTCACTAGTGAAAAGTGAGGTAAAAAATCTAAGATTTTTGTATTAGGCGTGTCCGAGACGGATGCGCCAGTATTTAATAGACTAATAATTAGCAATATTTACCAAACCGCTCAGTGAGCTGGACTGATAATATTAAGATCTTGTATTACAGCCTTTGTTTTGTGAGATCTTTATTTTAAGTTAGTACTTAGCAGCTTTCTTATTTCTTTATTGACAAAAAGGACTTCTCTGCCTACTTTTTCACTTGTTAGTAATCTTGGTTCTAACTGCTTCAGGTATTGAGAGGCAATATTTCTTGAGGCAATTCCGTTATTTACTAAGTCAGATATTTTTGTATACATATTTGAATATAGCAGCTCTACAAGCTCTCTTGAGTAGATTTTTGGATAATTTACTTTCATCATGTCGATGCTTTTTTCAATTGAATCTATGATTTTGTAGCTTATATTGAGAGTATTCAATGCGGTTTCTTCAATTCCTGCTAAGATGAATAATATCCAATCTTCCCATTCATTATTATATGTTACGTTTCTGAGTAGGCGATAATACTCAGATTTGTTTTTGATAATAAAGCTACTGAGGTAGAGAAAAGGTTCATTTAAAATGCCTTTCAAAACTAAATAGAGCATATTTATAATTCTGCCTGTTCTACCATTGCCGTCGTAAAATGGATGAATAGCCTCGAATTGATAGTGCTGGATTGCGAGCTTTATTAGTGGGTCAATTTCTTCGGTATCATCGTTTAAAAAGGCTTCATAGTTCTTCATCAAGCGAATAATATCTTCCTCATTATCAGGTGGGGTAAACATGATTTCATCAGCATTTGCTCTTTTCAAAACTGTACCAGGCAACTTTCTAAAGCCAGCACTATTGTTTTCGATGATCTCTTGAATCTTGATAATCATGTTGTTTGTGATCATTTGCTTATCTTTGATCATTTCATAACCTGTATAAAGCGCTTGACGATAATTCAAAACTTCTTTTATTTGGGGGGGAGCCTTGTAATTTTTAATGGAAATAGCTTTGTATAAATCATCATGAGAAGTGATGATGTTTTCAATCTCAGAGCTGTCTTTTGCCTCTTGAAGAAGTATTAAGTTGAGAAGAATAGACATATTAGGCAAGTTTCGAGCATAGCCCTTCAATTCAGCAAGAGCTTTATGAGTCTTTATTAATTGTTTGTTAATGTGTTCGCTATTAAAAGAGTAATCAGGAGGCAATAATGGCAGTGAGTTATGTGCTTGGTCTGGCTTGATTTTTTTCATATTCACCTCTACTCTCTAATTAAACTTGACAATATTACAAAACTGATTATATGTCAATAAATAATTCTCATATTAGGTAATCAGCAGAAAAGAAGGCAGTTATAGTCTCTCCAATTCCAGCAAAGAGCCTCATTAAAAACCAGCATATGCACTAAAAATGAGAAAATCAGTGCACGTATTAGAAACATGCACTAAGGTAGTGCATGTTTAGATCTGAGATCTGAAAACTGAGTTGACTGGTAATTTAACTGTCTGAAATTGATTATTTACTTTGTGTGCCATGGAACTGTTTGTCAAAGGCCATAAATCCTAAGTGCGTTGAAGTGAGTTGCCGTGTGTTGTTAAAAAAAATCATCTATAAGCCCGCTTGTAGTAGGCATCTGCTGATAAAGGTAAAAATAGTTTTCGAAAAACCCCATTTTGTCCTGCCAATATATATAGAGGGTGTTATTTTTTTTTGAACAGCTGAAATGAAAACTCCTACAAATCTCAAAAAAATGGTTTTGTGTCTTATCTTCTGTAATGAAATTATTCATCACTTATCAAAAAGTGAAGTGCTTTCTCTCTTTTTGTATTGAAAAATACGCTTTTTAAAGAAAAATATGGAAATATTGCTGATTATATGCATAAAGTTGTAAAAAGCAAAAAAAAAGATAGACAATTTATAGACAAATGTTTTTTTGGTATTTATAAGAGAAATATTAATTTTAAAGTGAGGTTTTGTGAATAATAAAGACTTTTTGTTTGAGCTTGGCACAGAAGAAATACCAGCAGGATATATTGGAAACGCTGTACAGAAGCTGGAAGAGGTCATTACACAGGCTCTCAGTGAATATAAATTAAGCTATGAAAAAATAGATAAATATTCTACGCCACGGCGGATGGCGATTATGATAAAAGCACTGCAAACGCGACAAACTGATGAGATTATCGAAAAAGTTGGTCCAGCGAAGAAGATTGCCGTTGATGCAGAGGGTAATTTGACCAAACCTGGTATGGGCTTTGTGCAAGGAGCGAAAGCAAGCCAAGATGATGTGTTTTTTAAAGAGACACCAAAGGGTGAGTATATCGCTGTACGCATGGAGATCAAAGGTAAAAGTGCAGAAGAATTATTGCCAGAGATTATTAAAACTGCTATCAGTAAGACCAATTATCCAAAGTCGATGAAATGGGGCGCAGGGAAAACTTATTTTGCCAGACCAATACGCTGGATGCTTTGTCTCTTAGATAATAAGATTTTGGATATAGAATATGCAGGGGTAAAGGCGAGCAATCAGAGCTATGGTAATCGCTTTTATCAACAAAAAGAGGCATTGCTGATCGATGATTTGAAAAGATATTTGGAGATCTTGAGAGAGAATTTTGTGATTGCTGAGCGTGATGAACGAAAGCAGATGATTAGCGAGCAAATGGTGGCACTTTATCAGAATAATGATCATCAGATTATGGAAGATTTGCGGCTATTGGAGCAGGTGACAGACTTAGTGGAATATCCTACAGCGGTGATTGCCTCATTTAATGAGAAGTATTTGAGCTTGCCAGAAAAGATTATCACCTCGACTTTGAGTCAAAACCAAAAGTACTTTGCCGTGCTGGATAAAGATAATAAATTGAGTAATAACTTTGTCTTTATCTCAAATGGCGATCCTCAGCACTCTGATATTATACGTAAAGGTAATGAAAAAGTTGTGCAGGCACGCCTTGAAGACGCTTCTTTCTATTATGCGGAAGATGTAAAAAAGAGCCTGGACACTTATGTAGAAAAGTTGAAAGATGTCGTATTTCAAGCGCAATTGGGAACAGTTTTTGAAAAGACGGAGCGTATAGGGGCTATTTGCCAATATATCTGCGAGAAGCTCGCGCTTGAAAGCACTGAAAAAAGGCGAGTAATGCAAGCTGCGTATTTATGCAAGGCAGATTTGGTGAGCCTGATGCTGGGTGAAAAAGAATTTACTAAATTACAGGGCTATATCGGTATGCACTATGCCTTGCATTCAGGTGAAGATGAGGCTGTGGCATTGGCAATTTATGAACATTATAGCCCGCGTGGACAGAATGATGCTTTGCCGACCAGCCAGATTGGTGCTATTGTGGCTATTGCCGATAAGATCGATACAGTTTGTGGGATAATTGGTGCTGATATGATACCCACAGGTTCGCAAGATCCATTTGCTTTAAGACGCTCTGCTAACGGTGTTGTGCAGATTATTCAAGATAGGCAGATGGATATAAATGTCATTGAGTTGGTAGATTTTGTTTTTGCTCTTTTGACTGATAAATTGAAAGAAAGAGACCATAATATAAATATTGTGAAAGATTTTGTGCAGCAGAGGATGCACTGGTTGATGGAGCAAAATGGCTTTGCTTATGACTTGATCGATAGTTTGAGCCATATTGAGTGGACGAATATTTTGGATATAAAGAGAAGATTGGAAGACTTGCAAGAATTTAGGCAAAAAGATGACTTTATCAAGCTGGTCTTGGGCTTTAAGCGTGTATCAAATATTATAGAAAAGGATAAAGCGGAGAATAAGATTGATGAGGCTTTATTGCAAGCAGGCGCAGAGAAAGAGCTTTATCAGAACTTTATTACTTTGAAGGATAAATTGCAAGCTTATTTAAAGACAAAAGAATATCGTAATGCATTGGCAGAGCTTTTGCCATTTAGTCAGTATATCGATAAGTTTTTTGATGATGTATTGGTAAATTGTGAATATGAACAGGTAAAAACAAACCGCTATGCGTTACTAAAGGCGATTAGAATGAGTTTTTTGGACATTGCCGATATTAGTAAAATTGTAATAGAAAATGATTAGGAGATAGATTATGGATATTATCAAGCTTTTTAAAGATAAAGCCAAGGCTTTGAATGGTACGATTGTATTGCCAGAAGCGAAAGATGAAAGAATGCTGAAGGCGACTGAACAAATACTCAAAGAAAAATTGGCTAAAGTGGTTTTGATCGGTAAGGCTGATGAGGTGAATGCCGATGCAAAGAGACTTGGCGTGAATATTTGCGAGGCTGAGATCATTAACCCTGCTGATTATAAACGTATTGGCGAATTTGCAGACTTCTTTTATGAAAAAAGAAAAGCTAAAGGCGTGACCCAAGAACAGACAAAAGAAATCGTACTCAATCCGCTTTTTTTTGGTGCTTTATTAGTCCAGTTTAAAGTTGTAAATGGCATGGTGGCAGGCGCGTTGAATACCACAGGCGATGTTTTAAAATCAGCATTGCAGGTGATTGGCGTAAAAGCTGGCTTGAAGACAGTGTCGAGCTCATTTATCATGGTAACACCTAATTTTATGGGCGAAGATAGAGTCTTCTTATTTGGCGACTGCGCAGTGGTGCCTAATCCAACCGCTGAGCAATTGGCAGACATCGCAATCTCAACAGCGACTACACGTAGTGCATTATTGGGCGATGAGCCAAAAGTGGCATTATTATCTTTCTCTACAAAGGGTAGTGCTGAACATGAGCTTGTTGACAAAGTGAGAGAGACCTGTAAGATATTGGCAGAGAGAAAGGTAGACTTTGATTATGATGGTGAATTGCAAGCGGATGCAGCGATTGTGCCAAAGGTTGGAGCGAGCAAAGCGCCTAATTCAAAGGTGGCAGGTAATGCTAATGTATTGATTTTCCCAGACTTGCAATCAGGAAATATTGGTTATAAACTCGTGCAGAGATTTGCTAATGCTGAAGCAGTAGGACCTATAATTCAGGGTTTGGCTGCACCAGTATGTGATTTATCACGTGGCTGTTCGGTTGAAGATATTATCAATACGACAGCTTTAGTATTATTGATTTCACAAAAATAAAAATAGAGAGGTTGAACATGGCGATTAATTTATCAAACCGCGTGAAGGCAATTCCACCTTCTCCAACATTGACTATTTCTAACAAGGCAAAGGAAATGATGGCTCAAGGTATTGATGTTGTGAACTTTGGCGTTGGTGAGCCAGATTTTAATACCCCTGATTATATCAAAGAGTCAGCGAAGAAGGCAATTGATGATAACTTTACCCGTTATACAGCTAATGCTGGTATTCCTGAACTGAGAAAGGCAATCTGTGAGAAATTTAAGAAAGATAATGGTCTTGAATACTCTCCAGAACAGATTCTTGTTTCTCCTGGTGCTAAAGCTTCGATAGTCTTTGCACTTTTGGCAACTATTAATCCTGGCGATAAGGTGCTTGTACCAGCTCCATATTGGGTTTCTTACCCATCACAAGTAGAGCTTGCAGGCGGTCAGTGCGTTTATGTTGAGACTCTCGAATCTAATAATTTCAAAATTACAGCAGAGCAGATTGAAGATTGTGTGAAAAAAGAAGGCGTGATTAAGGCGTTTTTCCTCAATTCACCAAATAACCCAACAGGCGCTGTGTATAATAAAGAAGAATTGACTAAGATCGCAGCAGTATGCGTGAAGCATAATATTATGGTGATTTCAGATGAGATTTATGAGAAATTGATTTATGATGGCGAAACTCATATCTCTATAGCGACTATTTCTCCTGAAATTAAAGATTTAACAATCATCATCAATGGCGTGTCAAAAGTCTATGCAATGACAGGCTGGAGACTCGGCTATTTGGCAGCACCACTGAATATCGCTAAATCAGCAGGTAGAGTGCAAGAACATGCAAGCTCGAATACCAACTCGATTACACAAAAGGCTGCAGTTGCTGCGCTGACCCAAGATGACGGCTCTATTGAAAAGATGAGATTAGAATTTGCTAAGAGAAAAGACTTTTTGATAGATGCTCTTAATAAGATTGAAAATGTGACTTGTATCGTGCCTCATGGTGCTTTTTATGCTGTGCCAAATATTTCTTATTATATTAAGAATAATACAAAAGGCTTTACCACTTCAAGTGAGATTTCTCTCTATTTACTTGAGAATTATCACATTGCATGCGTGGCGGGTGACTCATTTGGCTTGAATGATATCATACGTTTTTCATATGCAAATAGTATGGAAAACTTGGTCAAAGGCGTTGAGCGCTTTGAAAAAGGCTTGAAATCTCTAATTTGATCAATGGGTATTAGCGAGCTGAGCGTGTCGAAAAGAAGAGTTTTAAAGGAAGAGCTGCAATATCGCTATGAGCGTAATCGCAGCCATAGATATGGCGGATGGAAGGGTCTTATTATTAAGATCCTTCTATTGGCGCTTTTGATATATTTCTTTTTGTCTTTCGATAAATCAAGTGGGCAAAGTATCTTGTGGTTTATCTCTGGAGGCAATAGAGAATATGCAGGCATTCACAGCGAAGGCAGTGACGCTAATTTAGAATGAAATAATCTGTTAAGGAATAATTAATGAGTTTGTTGATATTAGGTTCAATTGCTTATGATGATTTGAAGACGCCAGTCAGTGCGGTTGCGTACTCGCAGATCGCGGGCTTTGTAGGTGATACTTTAAATAAAAATGTGAACAAAATCAGCAAACTGTTACCAAAGGTATTGAATATGCCAGCAGATTTGGTGAATATTAGTGCAAGAAAACAACAATTAAAAAAGTATATGGGATTGTAGGTGATTATGGATTACAAAAAATCTGGTGTGGATATTGAAGCAGGAGAAAATGCAGTAAACCGCATTAAGTCTCTTGTACGGAAGACATATAATAATAATGTATTAACTGAGCTTGGCTCGTTTGGTGGACTGTATCAAGTTGAC
Organism: Candidatus Cloacimonadota bacterium; assembly: GCA_029553545.1. Classification (GTDB taxonomy): domain Bacteria; phylum Cloacimonadota; class Cloacimonadia; order Cloacimonadales; family WRIO01; genus JAGOCT01. The sequence goes on along the minus strand of JAKPKU010000149.1, from coordinate 16,286 downwards.
TTGAGCAAGTGGAAAGAACCTGTGATGGTAGCAAGTACAGACGGCGTAGGTACTAAGTTGATTGTCGCTGCGATGGCAGGTGTATATGATACAGTAGGGCAGTGTTTGGTGAATCATTGTGTTAATGATATTTTTGTGCAAGGAGCAGAACCTCAATACTTCATGGACTATATTGGTTGTAGCAAACTTTTACCAGAGAGAGTTGAGTTGATAATTAGCGGCATGACGAAAGCCTGTAGCGAGAATCAAATGTCTTTGATTGGTGGTGAAATGGCAGAGATGCCAGGTATTTATCATGATGATGATTTTGATTTGGCAGGTACCATTGTTGGCCTGATCGAAAAGAGCAAAATTATCACTGGTGAAGCTATTCAAGAAGGTGATATTGTTGTAGGCTTTAAAGGCAATGGTCTGCATACTAACGGTTATTCTTTGGCAAGAAAAGTTTTCTTTGATATTATGGGTAAAAAGGTTGATGATCTTGTGCCAGAGCTGCAGATGACAGTCGCAGAAGCTTTGTTAAAAGTTCATCCATCATATTTTCCATTATTAAGAAATTGGGTTGATCCCAAGATTAATCACGGTATGGCTCATATTACAGGCGGCGGTTTGCCAGGCAATGTGAAGAGAGTGATGCCAGATGGGCTTTGTGCAGAGATTGATTCATCAAGCTGGGTAGTACCTGATATTTTCAATTTGATGCAATCAGCAGCACAGATCAAAACAGAAGAGATGTTTAAGGCATTTAATATGGGTATTGGATATGTGGTAATAATTGATCCAAGTTATGCAGAAAAATTGTGTGAAGATACAAAAGGTATTCAAATTGGACGAATAATTAAAGGTGAAAATTCACAAAAAGTAAGAATTTTATAAATAATATAAGAAAAAGGCAAAAAAAGAGAGGAGAAATATTGACCTAAATGACTTCTGTAATACATTGATATCTATATAAATATGGCATAAATAAAAACTATTTATGAAAAAAGTATTAAAAAAATTGACAAGAGTACATATTGCTATATTTTTTGGATATTGAGCTATATATTAATTATATAGTATAGTAGTGTTATTAATATTAAAAAAGAAAAATCCATAAAGGGAGGATAATTAATGCAAAAGAAACTGCTTATACTCATCTCAATAATAATGTTAGTAAGCGTTTCACTTTTCTCTGCAACAACAGGTAAGCTTGCTGGCCGTGTTACCGATGATAAAGGTGCTGTTGCCTATGCAAACGTCATCTTAAAAGGTACAACTATAGGCGGTATGACAGATGATCGTGGTAGATTTATGATTATTAATATTCCACCAGGTACTTATACTGTAGTTTGTCAATTAATGGGCTATGCAGCATATGAGATTTCTGGTGTAAGAATTAATGTTGACGAAACCCGAACTGTGAATATTAAGCTTGTCAAGCAAACTATTCAAATGGAAGCAGTAAAGGTAAAAGCACAAGAAGAGATGATAACCAAAGACCGTGCAGGCTCAAGTAAATCTTTATCTGCAGATCAGATAAGTGATATTGCTGTGACAGATATTGAAGGCGTAATCGCTATGCAAGCAGGCGTAACCCAAAAGGGCGGCGAGTTGTTTGTGCGTGGTGGTCGTTCAAATGAAGTCAATTTTACCGTTGACGGTATGTCGGTATCAGACCCAGTTGACGGCGGTAGCGCTTTGACAGTCGATATGGACGCTGTAGCAGACATGAAAGTTATCACTGGTGGTTTAACCGCAGAGTATGGTAATGCTCAATCAGGTATGGTTAATATCGTGAGTAAAGATGGCTCAGCAATCTATGAAGGAAAAATAGAAGGCATTTCTGATCACGTTATTCCTGGAGCGTTTCAAGCTAATTATGATGAATTAAAATTTGCACTCGGTGGTCCAATTATACCATTTGCAGGAGAAGAACTTAAACGAAATCTTACCTTCTTTATTAATGGTGCAGGTTCATGGACAGATTCACGCTATAGAAAGTATTACAAGAATAATCCAAATGATGATTTGCATTACATTTCTTCAGCTATTTATGAATCATATAACCCATACAGCGATAGAGATAAGGTCTTAGGCTTTGAGATTGGTAATAGAAATTATAATGATTATAATGTAAACTTGAAAGCAAAGTATGTAATCTCTCCAATGCAAAATATTACATTGGCTGTTCGTGGCGATCGTTCATATAATACACCATTTTCACATGGTTGGAAATATGCATTGCAACACTATGCAGAATCAGAGACCGAACAACAACAAGTGATGTTGACTTATGATTTAACAATCGGTACAAAAAGTAACTTAAAAATGAAGTTAAGTAAATTTGAAAAGACTACAACTCAGAATCCAAGAGGAGTCCATAAAGATTCATATATTTGGAGAGATGATAGTAATTTTGATCCAGGCTCAGGTAGATTGGGTTATAGCACTATTGATATGAATGGCGATGGTATCTATGATTATGGTTTCCATGAATCAAATTCTTGGGTATATTCAATCGAAGGTCTTGATGATGACGTCTTTATCTCTGGCTTTACAGCACCTGGTCGCGTTTGGGATAACTTTATTGATGATAAAACAGGAACCACAAGCTTCCGCGCTGACTATGAATATCAAATGAATGAGATAATCGGCTTTAAATCAGGCTTTGAAGCAATTAAATATAATATTGAAAAGAATCAATTGGGTGGTTTTTTATCAATTGATATGAATCGTTTTAATAATTACCTCTTAAGTTATGGTCAGGTTTATGATATTGTAGAAGACGAAGATGGCAATCCAGTAACTTACTATACAGCTGAAAGCTACACCGCAGCAGCAAAAGCATCATCAGGATCAAGAGATGGTTATAAAGCAGAGCCATGGCAATTTGCATACTACTTACAAGATAAAATGGAATGGGAAGGCATGATTGTTAATGCAGGTGTTCGCCTTGACTTTTGGTATTTAGGTAAAGAATACTCAATCTTGCAAGATGATAATACATTCCGTAAAAGAGATTTCAAATCTGAAGATCGTTTGCAAATGATGGTATCACCACGTTTGGGTATCTCACACCCAATTTCAGATCGTGACGTTGTTCACTTTGCATATAATTACCAAAACCAATTACCTCCAATGAGATATATCTTTACCTCTAAAGATACCCTCGACGCTTATAGTAGCGGTGGCGCTGTAACTGTTGGTAATCCTGCACTTGAACCACAAATCACCATCACCTATGAAGTTGGTTTGCAACATCAGATTAGTGAAGATTATGTAGGAACTATTACAGCTTATTACAAAAACTTCTACAACTATGTAAGTACAGCAAAAGAGCTATCACAAACAGAAGCAACTGTATATTGGTATAATTACATATCACAAGACTACGGCTCAGCACGTGGTATTGACTTGAACCTATCAAGAAGAATGTTTAACTTTATCGGTGCAGACGCTTCATACTCTTTAGCATGGGCTCAAGGTAATAATTCAAGTACAGTAATTCAAGACGAAGCAACAAACCTTCGCGAGTTCCCTCTTGATTGGGATATTAGACATAACTTCAACTTTAGCATCACCTTTAAGATCGATAAAGACGAAGAGTTCTTTGTGCCATTTACAGACTGGATTTTACCATTAGATGACTTTACCGCATCACTCAACTATAATATCGCATCAGGACAACCTTATACAGGTATTGACCCTGTTTCTGATGTATCATTAGACACCAATGGTAAACGTCAAGACTACTCAACAAACGCAGACTTAAAACTTTCAAAGCGCGTATTTGTTACAGAAAGCTCATTCTTTAGATTCAATTTTTCAATTGAAAATCTTTTCAAGAAAAGGACCATCAATTATGTATATCCAAAGACAGGTTCACCATATTATGACGGCGCAGATTTAGCAGATGCAACCCAAGGATACACATTTGAAGAGACACAATTTATACACGATTGTATAACAAAAGACCCATCAAACACCAATAACAATAGAAAATTCGTATTGGGTGTTTCTTATAATTTCTAATAAATAGGAGGAAAAAATGAAAAAAAATCTCTTACTAACTTTGATAGTGATATTCTCAATGAATATCTTCCTTTCAGCTGCATTGTTTGCACAGGATGCAGAAACTGCTACCGATACAACTCAAGTTGTTGAAGCGGCTACTAATGTTGAGGCAGATGAAGCTGTTCAAAAATCTGGTTTAGAGTATTATGCTCGTAAAGTTGCAGGTAGTTATTTAGTTGACTTGATGATCGATGGTGGCTGGGTAATGTGGCCTATGCTTATTTTGGCTATCTGGGGCGTTGCAATTTGTATCTGGAAACTTGTTCAATTATCATATGCAAAAATTAATTTGAATAACTTTTTAACAACAATTATTCCTCTTATTGAACAAAAGAAATATAAAGAAGCAGCAGAATATTCACAAAAAATTAGAGGTCCAGTAGCAAAAGTTGCTCATGCAGGTCTTTTAAAAGCAGATAAAGGCACTGAACAACTTGAGACCGCTATTGAAAACTCATCTACAGTTGAAATGGCATTTCTTGAAAAAGGTTTTATTCATATTAATACAACCATTAACTTGGCACCAATGTTTGGTTTCTTTGGAACTATTCTTGGTATGATTGAAGCATTTGACGCAATCGCAAAAGCTGGTGAAGTTGACCCAACTATCGTTGCTGACGGTATTAAAGTTGCATTGATCACAACTCTTGCAGGTCTTGCTATTGCTATTCCTGTTCAGTTTATCAATAACGTATTATTAACAATGGTAGATGGTCTCGTAATCGATATGCAAAGAGTAGCAGATAAAATAGTTGAAACATATGTTGAAAAGAAATAAGGAGGATTAATGTTACGTCCTCGTAAAAAAAGAGATATGGGTGGAATCCCAACGGCATCAATGTCGGATGTGGCATTTCTACTACTTATATTCTTTTTATCAACAACGAAATTTGACATGAAATACGGACTTGGTCTCGTTTTGCCTGCACCATCAACTGAAGAAACAGTTAAGGTAAGATTAAAACAAGACAACTTGACCAAAGTTATGATCGATAAAGATGGCCGTATTGCAATTAATGAGGATATTGTTCCTTTTGATCAAGTAAGGGATATCATCAGAAAGCTTGTTAAAGACAATCCAGATATGGTTATTAGCTTAAAAACAGATCGCCAAAGTAATTACAATAATATGATTATTGTTTTGGATCAGCTTAGATTAGCAGGCGCTGAAAAGATAAACCTCTCAACTAACTAGGAGTATAAGATGGCAAAGATTAAAAAAGCAGAACGCCCAAAAGGTGAAATCCCAACAGCATCAATGTCTGATATTGCCTTTTTGCTTCTAATATTCTTTATCGTTTCAACCGTGTTTGTCAAAGGTAAAATGATAAAAGTAGCAATGCCAAAAGCAGAAAGTATCGATAAGATACCACGCTCACACGCCGCTACCTTATATGTAGATCGCATGGGAAATATCACTATTGATGATTATTCTATTCAAATACCACAAGTTGAATATATTATGATCAAAAAATTGCAAGAAGATTTCAATTTGATAACTTGCTTTAGAACCGATAGAGAGGTGAGCTATGGCGTAATGGCTGATATTATGAATCAGCTTAGAAAAGCCAATGCACTACGCGTCTCCTTTGAAGCAAAGAGAAAGTTGTAGGTAGATTATGGAAATGCAATTTATTGATTGGAAAGATATAGCCAATAGCTTTTATGATAAATGTCTGGCTTTGACTATATTAATCATACTGTTTACTTTTATAGTATTTCCAAACTTTGAAACAAAAGTTATTAGAGCAAAAGAAAAGGTTTTGGAAACTATAGAAATCTTAGATGAAATTCAAGAAAAGATAGAGCAGCCGCAAGAAGTAGCTAAGCCTATTGTAAATATCGAAATCGTAGAAGGCAGCGATGAAGATGATGAGAGTATTGAAGTGATCGAAACAATCGAAAAGTCTATACTCGTTAATGAAGTCGCTATTGCCCCACCTACTCAGGAAGTTGGAACCACCTCAAAGTTTACTATTTATGAAGAACCACCTGTTTTTGCAGTGCAAATAAGCCCTGAATATCCAGCATTTGCTAAAAAATCAAAGATTCAAGGTACAGTGATTCTCGACGTAGAAATCTTGGCTGATGGAACTGTTGGCGCCATTGAAGTCAAAAAATCAGTACTACCTGGTGCTGGTGGACTCGATGAAGCAGCTATTGCAGCTATTAGAAAAAGTAGATTTCAACCTGCAAAAAATGGCGGTCAGCCTATCGCTGTGTGGATTACACTTCCAATCAACTTTAGTTTAAGTAAATAAATATGCGGAGGAATAAAATATGAAATTATCCAGAACGACAATTCTTGTCATAATCTTGCTGATGTTTTTGTCAACTGGAATACTTTATGCAGCAAAAGCTGTTCCGACAGGTCCTTCTAAAAAACTCGATTTGACGAAGTATCATAATGTCGGTAATATCTGGTTGCGTGTAAGTAACTATGGCTTTTTCGGCTCTGGTGATGATATCACTCCACCTTGGCCATCACTTGAATATCCTGGTGGTAGCGGAGTAGATTATCTATATCAGGGAGCTCTTTGGTTTGGAGCAAAGAAATTTAGAAAAAATGATGCTGGTAAACAGTACTATTGGAAAAATTGGAATGGTATAGCAGCTCTTACTTCTGAAAATAATCAGCTTATTACCGAAGGCTCTGATGATTGGATCCCTGGCAAAGTTTATGTGCCTGTGATCGATACATTAGTTACTGTTGGATTTGACGGAGATAAAGACCTTTATGAATTCCTTCCTGCATATAATCCACTCGAATTCAGTCAATCTGGCTATGCAGCTTATAACCCAGACGACCAAATCGCAAGCGCATCTATTCGTAATCATAGACGCGGTGAAGATGATGATGGTGATGGACTTATCGATGAAGACCCTGTTGGTTATGCATTCCCATTTAGAAAATCACATGAATTGCCAGAAGCTTTTGCTCGCTTTGGTAGTGACGTTAGCCCTGGATTCTTACATGAAATATCACACTCAGCTGAAACAATTATTGCAAACTCAGAAATCTGGTTCCCTTTAGGTTTTACTGATTTAAGCTGGACAGACCCAGGTGAAACATTTGTTTTTGCTCAACCTCATGATGACGATAATGACGGACTTATTGATGAAGACGGCGCACCAGTATCAGAGCAAGACTATATTTCATACTATTATGACTATAGTCCGTTTGGTAGAACTGGCGAACGCGACTTTGGTAGCTCAGCAGGCACTAATAAACACGTTCCACTAAATGTTCGTGTTAGACAAATGAGCTATCAATGGTCATATGAATTTATTAAAAATCTTGTTTATGTAGAATTTAACATTACCAATATGAACCCAAGAGATACTTTGTTTGACTGCGCAATGGGTATTTATATGGACTCAGACGTAGGACCTCAAGCATGGGGTAGAGAAAAAGCGGCTGACGATAAGTCTGGCTATGTAAGCGGTAAAGGTGCAGAATTTGCATTTACTTTTGATGCTGACTTTGACGGCGGCCAAACTCCTGGTTATGTTGGTTCACGTGTTTGTACTCCAGACCCAGAACAACTTGAATTTGCTTGCTGGTATTGGAAAGTCGGCGATGGACCAGATGACTTTGATGCTCAAAAATATTGGAATTTATCCAGAAAAACCGCAAATGAAAAGTATTGGCTCTTGACTGGTAAACAACCAAATGATTCGAAATATACCCCATTGAGAATACCTCCACAATCTGACGGTGAAAGTTATACTTTTATTCAAGAAGAAGCTGCTGATACACGTTACTTATTTGCTTTCTATGGACATGGTACAGGTATTTCTGAACCAAGTAATCCTGCAAACTGGAACCTTGCACCAAAGAAAACAATGAAAATCGTTATTGCAGTTTTCCCTGGCGATACAATTGAAGAATTGAAAGAATCAGCTCGTTGGGCAAAAGAAGTTTACGGTGAAGCTCAAAACTTGACAACTGTTATCATGCCTGATACTGTTTCTCACTATAATCCACCTGAGCCACCAGAAATACCAAAATCATACTCAAAAATGGTTGATAATGCCGTTGGTGGTACTAATATCGAAGTATTCTGGGATAATAGAAGTGAATTTACAGTTGACTTCATTACTGTCGGTAGTGAACAAATTGGTTGGAATGACAAAACTGGTCTTGACAGTGACTCAACAGCTGTTGTTGACTGGAGTGCGATCCCTGAACAATTCCATTATTGGCCAAATGCACTGGGTAAAGTCAACCCATTGACCGCATGGCGCTTAAGACATGACTTCCAAGGCTATAGTATTTGGCAGAGATCTGGTAATGGTCGAGCAGACAGATGGATGCTTGTTGATCGTTGGGATAAAATCGATACAGAACAAGATCATCAAGATTATCAGGTGAATGCTGGTCACGAAGAATTTATCGACTTTGGTGGCGACACAGGAATTGATAAAGGTTTACCAAATGAAGAATTAATTACAGCTGAGAATTATGATTATTATGCTGGTTATATGATATTCGACGATAATTACTTCCCACGAGATATCGAAATAGGTGATGTTGTTTATGGAAAACCACTTTATAACTTAAAAACAGCTGACCAAGTTAGAAATGAAATTCCAGACTTTAACTCATTTATCCCTCCATTGAGCGAAGCACGAGCAAAACAAGAAGCACTTTACTTTAAGCATCCAGATATTTCTGACGAAATGTTCTTAGCTTTATACGATAGCTCTTTGATACCTTTGAGAGGTCATTTAGGACAAAACTATATCGATGATAATTATATTGAAGAAGATAGCCACAGAGCTGATCGTCTTGCAAGAAGATATTATCATGCAACTATTCAAAATGTACGTCGCGGTATTGAACACTACAGCGCAGTAACAGCGTGGGATCGTGGTATGCCATCAAAGCAATTACAAGCTCTTGAATCAGCTCGTGATGCTAATATGAAGGTATTCTTCCCAGGACCATCTGCAAAATCTAATATGGATAATATTTATGTAGTGCCAAACCCATATCGTGGAACAAGTAAATTTGATGGCAGACGTGATAAAGACGAAAAAGGTGATAAGAGTAGAAGACTCTGGTTTGTAAATCTACCAGAAAGATGTAATATTCAAATATACACCTTAGCTGGTGACCTCGTAGCAGAATTTGATCATGATGGCGAGTATCCAGAAGATATTATCTCAATTTCGAAAGCTATTGGCACAGGTATCGCTGCAAGCGGTATCCATTCATGGAACTTATTAACCAAAAACAACCAAATCCTTGCAAGCGGTGTCTATCTCTACTCAGTTAAAGATAAGGCTTCTGGCGACGTTAAAGTCGGTAAGTTTGCGGTTATTAGATAAGGAGGAAAAATGAAAAAGATACTTATACCTTTAATCGTGATTTCACTGTTTCCTGTACTGCTTTCAGCATCTATTTTCGGGAAAACAGGTACTGCCTCCTTACAGTTCTTAAAGCTCGGTGTTGACGCTCGTGCAATTGGTATGGGTGAAGCATATACAGCGGTAACTAACGATATTTCTTCTGTTTATTGGAACCCAGCTGGTATTGCTCAAAACTTCGATAAACAAATCATGTTTTCACATACTAATTGGCCCGCAGACATTATGCATGAATATGTAGCTTATAGCCAAGAGACTGAATATGGTATCTTTGGTATTCACGCATCAATCCTTCATATGGATGATATGGAAGTAACAGAAGAGTATCTGTTTGGACCTACAGGCGAAAAGTTTACGTCAAGCGACGTTTCAGTGGGACTTACTTATGCTCAGGCATTTACAGATAAATTCTCTTTTGGTATTACTGCAAAATATCTTAGAGAAGATATTTGGGATGACAATATCAATAGCTTTGCTGTCGATTTGGGTACCCTTTATAATACAGGTTACAAAAACTTGACAATCGGTATGGCATTGAGAAACTTCGGTCCAGATGTAAAATATGAAATTGACAATGATGAAGATGGACATATTGACGAAGATCCATTTGACTTGTTTGACAACGATGGCGACGGTGTTGTTGACGAAGATGGTCCAGAAACAGAATTCAAGATTCCGATGAACTTCTCTCTTGGTGTTGCAATGGACGTTTTTAGAGAAGATAATAGCTATTGGATTGTTTCTGCACAATTAGATAACTGCGTTGATAGAAAAGAAACATGGAACTTAGGTACAGAATATAATATCAACAACCTTTACTTAAGAGCAGGAAAGCAGATTAATTTAGACGCTGCAAACTGGTCAATGGGTTTTGGTGTTAAAATGCCTACCAGAATGGGTACATTTAACGTTGATTATGCTTATACAGATATGGGAAGATTAGCAGAAAGCTTTTTAAAATCAGCACACCGTATCTCTGTTAAATTAGCATTCTAATATGAAATATAGGTGAGCTAGCAATAGCTCACCTTTTCTTTTTTTTTATAAATGGGAGAATTGATGGAAAGATATGATATAGCAATTATTGGCACGGGACCTGCAGGACTGAGTGCAGCTATCTATGCTGCAAGAGGCGGTCTGAAAACTATTGTATTTGAAAAGGGCTTAATTGGCGGACAGATAATTGTTACAGCAGATGTAGAAAATTATCCAGGCTTTAATGAAAATCTATCAGGTTTTGAAATTATGGAGAAAATGAGATTGCAAGCTTTGAAGTTTGATGCTGTTATAAAAGAAGAACAGGTTACGGGCATCGGATTTGAAGGCTTGTGCAAGATTATTGAAACTGATGAGAATCAATATCGAGTAAAATCAATTATTTTGGCTACTGGCGCACATCCTCGTAAATTAAATGTGCCTGGTGAAGATAGATTTATTGGACGTGGCGTTTCTTATTGTGCAACATGCGATGGCGCACTCTATAGAAATAAAATAGTGGCGGTAAATGGTGGGGGAGACTCTGCAGTGGAAGAAGCACTGTTTTTGACCAGATTTGCAGAAAAAGTTTATATTATTCATCGTCGTGATGCATTGCGTGCCGTACACGCTATTCAACAAAGGGCTTTTAATAATCCTAAAATCAAGATTATTTGGGACACTGTTATTCATGAAGTAAATGGAACAGATCAAGTAAAAAGCCTGACATTATTTAATAAAAAAACAGAGACAATCAGTGCTTTGCAAGTTGATGGACTCTTTGTATATATTGGAATTATACCAAATAATCACTTGTTTGAATCACGCATAGAGCTCGATACTCAGGGCTTTATTGTGACAAATGAATATATGGAAACAAATATCCCTGGCGTATATGCAGCAGGTGATATTCGTCAAAAGCTACTAAGACAAGTTGTGACTGCTACATCTGATGGCGCAATAGCCGCATTTGCTGCAGAGAAATGGATTGAAGAAAACGAAGAAAGCTTTGCAGGACACTATGAAAGCTAATGATTTTATTGAAGTAATTGACTTTGCTATCGACAAAGAGCAAGAGGCAATTGATTTTTACACATCTATTCAAGAGAGAGAAAAGATGCCCAATATTATCAAGGTGCTCGGAGATATTATAGATATGGAAAGAGGGCATATTAATAAGCTTGAGTTCTTTAAAAAAAACATACCTAATGTTAAAAATTTAAAAGAAACAAAACCAATTAACCTAATCGACTATTATGAAGAGAAAATTAGCTATGATAATCTCGACTATATCGACCTGCTTAGGATTGCTATTAAGCGAGAAGATCAATCCAGACGACTTTATCAAGAATTGGCAAGCAATAACGATGAAGATACACGTGATTTATTTCTTCTCTTAGCAAATGAAGAAGAAATGCATAAACAGTTATTCGAAGAAATATATCAGGTATTTGTATTAGTAGATAATTAGTAATATGCTGCCCAAAAAACTTTTTTTTGTGATATTAATGCTTGGAATCTTTTCAGGCATTGCTTTTTCTCAGACAGCTACTGAAAAGAAAAAAGAGCTCGAGAATGTGAATAAAGAACTAAATCAAGCGCAAAAAAAAGCAGCAGAATCCGAAGCAAAAAGAAAAAAGGCTGTCAGCTCAAAAAAGACTATTACAAACCAATTAACTCAAACAAAAAAGAAAGCACAAGAATTACAACGAACAGAGTCCCTCTTAAAAAAAGATTTAAATGTCACCAAATCACAGATTGATGCAACTAATAAAGAGATCGCAAACACCGTAAATTCAACCAATAAATCGTTAAATGAACTCTTATATATGGATAATAGGCATGAGTTACTGTCTGATTTTTGTGAATACCGATACCCTCTGGCTATCGTGATCAGTAATTCTAATGAAAAATATAAAGAACTCTCTTCTAAAAAAAATAAGTTGATTGACCAAGACTTAAAAACTCAGAATAAGGTTAAAAATGTCAGTTATCAAACTGCTCAAGAGAATAAAAAGATAGCTAATTACGCTCAACAATCAAGCAATATTGATAAAGACATTGCTAAGTATGAAAGAGAAAAGAAGCAATATCAGCAAAAAGTGGCTAAGCTGAAGAAAGATGCACAAGCTCTGCAGTCATTAATTGCAAAATTAACTCCCAAACCAGAAGATAAACCCAAATATACATATACCTTTCCAGGAGGTGGCTTGGATTGGCCCCTCAGAGGTCGAATATTACGCTCATATGGCACGCAAACACATGAGAAATACAATGTGTCTACGATGAATAATGGACTCGATATTGCGGCTGATCTTGGTTCGTCTGTCAAAGCATCTGCATCAGGTGAAGTTGTCTTTGCAGAGAGATTTTCCGGTTCAGGCTTGATGATTATTGTTGATCATAAAAATGGCTTTCATACGGTTTATGGCAATAATAGCCAACTATTAGTTGCAAAAGGAACAAACGTGACAAAAGGTCAAATAATTGCTCAATCAGGCACAAGCAGCTCTCTGGATGAGGCATGCTTGCATTTTGAATTACGTAAAAATGGTAAACCCGTAGACCCCGCCTCGTATCTAAAATGAAGATAATTAATAATATTTCAGAAGTCAGACAATTATCAGACGAGCTATTTATTCATTATACAGGCTCAATGCTGGGGATAGCTTGCAAAGCGACTAATCAAGAGGGTATAAATAAGATAAATATCATTAAAGAGCGTCCTGACTCAAAGAGCATGATTTTACTTTTTGATTCACTTTCTACCATCATAAATGAATTGGAATTAGACATATCTAAAAAGAATATTTATCGGTTTTTGAAGAATATTTGGCCCTCAAATACGACAATCATCTTGCCAAATAATAATGCTAAATACGACCATTTAGCAATTGAAGGCAAGCTTGCTGTTAGAATACCAACTGATAAATTACTTAGGCATTTTTTAGAATATCATGGTCCAATAGTCAGCACAAGCGTAAACAAGGCAAATAGCAAACCCATAGATACAGTTCAGGAGATAGAAAGTGTGTTTGCTAATGAGTTTGATTATGCTATTCTACCTTTGAACTTTCAAAGAGCAAGTAATGCTCAATCGACTATTATAGACATTTCGCAAAATTCTTTAACAATTGTTCGCCCAGGTAGCGTCTCCCAAAGCATAATTGAATCTGTTTGGAATGAAGTCAAAATATGTTTTGCTTGTGTAGCAAATGTCTGTCGTAGCCCTGTTGCTGAGTATTATGCACGGTATTCAATGAACATTCCAGATAGGAATTTAGTTTTCTCCTCCTGTGGATATTTAAAAGAAGGCAAACCTGTTTCTAAAAATTCAGCAATTGTGCTCTTAGCCTGGGGTATAGACGCCAGTGATCACCTTTCACGGCAGTTAACAAAAGAGATTTTACAAGAGAATGACTATATTTTTGCTCTAACAAAAGAGATTAAAGAGGTTCTATTAAAGTTATTTCCTACTGCACAGGATAAAATATTCTTTTTAGGAGAAATTACAGGTACAAATACAAATATTGAGGACCCATTTAGTATGGATTTGATGCATTATTATGATATGGCTGGGATAGTAAAACATGAGGTTGATAAATTAGCAGTTATAATCGAAAACAGAGATATTTGAGAAAGAAGGAATTATGCCGACATTTTTTTGGATAGCAGGCGAAAACTCAGGCGACTTACATGCTTCTTATGTGATGAAAGAGCTTGGGCAGTATGGTTATAATCATATCGGCATAGGTGGCTATCAAATGCAAAGAATGGGTTTGAAGCCATTATTTCCTTTTAATAAATTTAATGTAATGGGCTTTTTAGAGGTAATAAAACATCTCAGATTCTTCTCGAAAGTTGAAAAAACAATTAAAGAATACTTTATCAAAAACAAACCAGATATACTTATACTGGTCGATTATCCTGGCTTGAATTTACGTATTGCGAAATATGCAAGCGAGCTGGGCATTCCTGTCTTTTATTATATTTGCCCCCAATTTTGGGCATGGAAGCATCATAGAGTCAAGCAATTAGCTGATTATACGGGTAAAGTCGCCTGTATTTTACCATTTGAACCAGACCTGCTACACATTCATCAGGTTGATGCAGAATATGTTGGGCACCCGATTGTCGAAGAGGTTGATATTAAGGTTGATCGAAATAAATTTGCTGAGATGATCCATTTAGATACAAACAAAAAATGGCTTTCATTTTTTCCTGGCAGCCGCTTCGATGAAGTATCAAAGCTACTTCCAATCTTTCTTAATACAATTAAACAGCTTGATTATAAAGAATATGAGTTTTTAATCTCGCGCGCTCCGACAATTAAAGAAAAAGACTTTATGGATATTCTAAATAGAAATTATAAAGAAACAGATCAACTAAAAATAATAGTCTCCAATAATTATGAAATGATGAAGCACAGTGATTTTTGTGTGGTGAAATCTGGCACGGCTTCTTTGGAAGCGGCATATATAGGCACGCCTTTTCTTTTGTGTTACAAAGCTAATCCTATTTCCTATTGGATAGCACGTAAAATAGTTAAAATAAAGTATATTGGATTACCGAATATTTTATTGAATAGGCTTATTATTCCTGAATTAATTCAAGGAGATGTAAGCCCACGAATTCTTAAAGAAAAGATACATTCAATCTTGGCAAATGAAGCCCAATATCAAAGCATTAAAGAGAATTTATCGGCAATTAGAGATTTATTGGGAAAAAAGTCTGCGAGCAAAGAAACCGCCTCTCTGATAATTGATTTTTTAAATAGAAAATCATGAAAATAAGCTCCATTCAAGGGAAAATAGTAATATTTATTGAAAAGTATATAGCTTGGCTTTTGCTTATTACAATAAAAATTACACTTAGATTTAAGGTAACTGGAGACCCACAGAAAGATAAAAGCGTAATCTATATTTTATGGCATCAAAACATTATTCCTGTTGCTTTGAGTAGGGCATATGATAATATATCTCTGCTTGCAAGTTCTTCATTTGACGGTGAGCTAATTGCTGCTCCTCTGCAATTACTCGGTTACAAAATGATTAGGGGGTCTTCTTCAAAAAAAGCAGTTCCTGCTCTTCGAGAAATGCTTGCAGCTCTCAAGACCAACTCCATTGCATTAACTCCAGATGGGCCAAAGGGTCCTGCTCATAAATTAAAAGATGGCGCATTATTTCTTGCTTATATGTCCAAAATGCCAATTGTACCGCTGGTAGTCAATGTTCAAAGAAAATGGCAGTTCAATTCATGGGACAAGTTTATTTTACCAAAACCCTTTTCCAGAGTTGATATACATTATTTACCACCAATTTATATTGAAACAAAAGAAGAAATTCAACTAAAGATTGTGGAAATAGAAGAATCAATGGAAAAGCACTATTTAGAATTTTAAAGCCAAATAATCCATGAGCCTTAATATATTTTCTCATAAAATTTTCTTATTATACCAAAGATAGAATGAGAACCGCAAAAGACATCTATTAATAACTCAGCTATATATTATATGAGGCTGTTTCAGAGTAAAACGATACCTCCCTTATAAGTTGTTGTATATTTTTAGATGAAACTCAAAATTATTGCTTGACAATAGCAAGAATTATATTATACTATTATATGGAGTTATATTTAAAAATAGAAGGAGAGTAAATATGAAATTTGACAATTTAAACGTAAAGACAAAGCTACTATTTGGTTTCTCAATCGTCATAGTTATCATGCTTTTAATTAGTGGTTTGAGAGCTTTGAATTAGAAAGCAGACAAAAAATATAGTTAAAATATTACTTGACAATAATATAGGGTATCATATAATGGCATTAATTAAAGAATAAAAGAGGTGTTCAATGTCAGGTAGCTTTATCGATTCAGAAATAGA
>JAKPKU010000138.1 GCA_029553545.1 Candidatus Cloacimonadota bacterium | reverse complement strand
TAATAAAACCATGAAACAGAGCGAAAAAGTGGCTTATTGGATAGAAATTGCAGAGTATGATCTTGAGACAGCTAAAGCCATGCTGGACACAAAACGCTATCTTTATGTAGGTTTCATGTGTCATCAAGCTATTGAGAAAATCCTGAAAGCTGTTTATGTAGCAAAATTTCCAAGTGAAACTCCTCCATATACTCACAACCTAATTAAACTTGCACGTCTTTCAGGTATATTTGATTTGTTAGTGCCTGAACAAATCTTTTTTGTCAATAAATTAGAGCCATTGAATATTGAATCACATTAGCCAAAAACAAAAAAAGTTATTGCATCTGCTCTAACTAAAGAACGCTGTGAAGCAATTATAAATCAGACAAATGAACTTTACCAATGGATAAAGAATCAGCTATAGCTATCGCAAAAGAATATGCTCAGTTAGTGATTCAACACATTCGGCCAGTTGAAATCATACTCTATGGATCCTATGCCAAAGGCACTGCGAGAGAAGAAAGTGATATTGATATAGCAGTAATAGTTAAAGATATCATTGGTGATTATCTTGATCTTGCGGCTATGCTTTATCATATTCGAATTGATCTTGATGACAGAATCGAACCAATATTGCTTGAAGAATCCAGTGAGGTTAGTGGTTTCCTTGAAGATGTGAGAAAGACTGGTCAAAGAATCTATCCATCTTCATAAAATTAGAAGCTATCCAATAAAGCTGTATAGATTAACATAAAAAAGCAATTGTAAAATCATATCTGATAAATGAAAGAAAGTCCAAATAAAAAAACTTTCTTATACCTCAAAATGCTCCTGAATGCTTGATTAAACTTAATTACGCAATTATGTCTGTAAATCCCATAAAAGACATAAAAGTAACTTTGTCATTGCAAGCCTATGCATTATATAAGCGTATAATAGGAAAAATCTCTAAAGTAATATTAGTAACTTATTCTAAAGAACTCCAATCCTCTCTGGATATTTTAGCTTGTTAAAGTATTTTTGATAGCAAATCAATTCCTATATCTTTTCTTTTA
>JAKPKU010000215.1 GCA_029553545.1 Candidatus Cloacimonadota bacterium | reverse complement strand
AATGAGTTAGTCACTATTCATTCTTCAACTCTTTTTGCTATAAATCCAATATAAGCCGTACCTTGATTAAATGCAAATGTTGTCAAACTCATTGCAACAAATCCATCAAATTATTATTTACTAGCAGAAAAAAAGACCATTTTGTTGCAATGACATTTTCATCTAACAAACTTTAAGAACATTCCTTCTGATCCGATTAAAACTGACAAAGGTTTCATCTACGAAATTGAACAGAGAACAGATCAAAGAGAATGCCCACACTGTCACGCTGACAAGGTCTATATTAATGATTATGCTTTTGTTGAGATCGGCTGTTCAGAAAATAATGAAATTCAAGACACAATACGCATCAAGAAAGTACGCTACAAATGCCGGAGCTGTCATAAAACTTTCACGCCCGAGATTAAAGGTATAAACCGATATGACAAGAATACTGAACAAATTAAGCAGCTCATCTATTCTGATTTCGCCAGGAAGCTCACCTTTCAAGACATCGCTAATAAGTATCATCTTTCAAATGGGAGAATCGTCCAGCTTTTTGATGAGAAAGTGAAATTCGTCCCCCGTTTAAAAATGCCTCGCGTTCTATGCATCGATGAGATTCGCTTTTCGGAAGAGATTAATCAAAAATTTGTCTGTGTGTTCTCACCGATTTTGAAAATGGTGAAATCGTCGATATGATCAAAAACCGCCAGATGGCCTATCTACGAGAATACTTTGGATCGATTAATCTTAACGAACTTAACATAGTTAAGGTTTTTATCTCCGATATGTATGACGCTTATGAAAGTGTCAGAAGCCGTTACTTCCCTAATGCCATTCACATCGTCGCTTTATTTCATGTCATTACGCAGTTAACTAATGCCGTCAACCGCTTAAGAACAAAGGTGATGAACACAAAAGCCAAGAAAGGCAGTCTTGCCTATAATTTTATGAAAGCACACTGGAAATACTTTCTATGTCGATCAAGCAAGGTTCCCGATAAGTTTTATACCTATACGAAAACTGGGGAAGTTCTTCACTATGACGATTTGATTTTAGAATGCTTAAAACTTGATTTGGATCTATGGTCGGGATATGCGATTCTTCAAGAGTTATTTAGCTACGCGAATCACTATTATAGTTTTGAAGAGGCCGTCAACTTTATTAATCGAATTGTGAGCCGCCTTCACGCGACGACTTCGGATATCTTAAAAACGGTCGCTAAAACCTATCATAGATGGCGAAACGAAATCGCCAATGGGCTCGCTAAAAGCCAACGGCAAATGAAGTACACAAACGCCATCGCTGAAAGTCTGAATAATCAATTAAAAACAATCATCAAATCGGCTTATGGATATCATAATTTCGAACGATTTAGAAAACGGGCCATGCTCATCATGACTTATGGAAAAAAGCCTATATAAAAAGGGTACGAAATTGCTTTCATACCCTCTCCACGTTTAATTTAAGAGATTTCGTGGTTTGGAGCTATCATTCCACGTTTTTCCACGTTTTATTTAAGAGCTCCTTTTATTGAGAGTTCAATTTAGCTTCCGCTAATGGCTTGTTTTAAACAAGAACTAGTAGTGGTTACAAAGTAATTGAACTATTTGATATTATGCCAATCGTTACTGACAATCCAAGTGCCATCAACTGGAGAAGTGATCTTTCCGTTTGAATCGGTGCTGTTAACACCATATTGAGAGGAAACAAATACTCTGCCAGCAGCAAAGTTACAAACACCCCAAACAGTATATTCGTTTGGATTATAGTTATAAATATTGAGTTTTGTTAAGCCGTTGCCACGTTCAAACTTATCGCCATATTTAACTGGTTTATCAGTTACATATGCTTGCATTTGGTCGTAGTGGGATGAATCACTTGGCCAGCAACCTTCATATGTTTCGTCAGAAGCACAAGAGATTACTAATCTACCATCTGGAAGTTTACAAACACCAGATGTTGCGCATTTAAATAACTTACCCGCTCCATTGGTGTCGCCTGAATTATGAATAGGGCGAATAATGGTTTGTGGTCTAGTGAAGTTGATACCATCTTTAGTGTAAGAAATTTGTGTGACCATGTTATAGCCACCTTTGGTTTTACCATCCTCATCAACAAATGTTGATTGCTCTTCACAGTTTTCATTCGTCATACACCAAGAACCATCATCTAATTTTTCTAAAATCGTCATACCTGGTCTAGCATTGCTGCTACGCATTAATTTAGATGCATAGAAAATGCATTTTGGAGCGCCGACTTCGACTTTTCCGCTTCCTTCTTCATAAGCACCATCATAGATGGTTAATGGAATCATAATAGTGTTTTGTGAAGTACCTGGAGCAAGTATATCATCTCCTAATTTATTAACATGGTAACCATTGGAGAATGTATATTCGCTAGAATTGTGACAGTCAGATGAAACATATGTATAAATAACACTCTTATGTGTTGCTTCATCTCTACTGATGAGAATTGGGAAAGGTTCCCATAAACCACCAGGAGAACCGCTTGTTGGTCCAGTACAGTATTCAATAAATGTAATTGGCTTTTTGCCAGCATCAAAGACACCGTTTTCATCAGAAATACGAAGTCTTAATGAATAATAGTTATAGCCTGCATCTTTGTTTAATCTATGCATACGATACATAATCATGATTCTGCCATCAGGCAAAACATATGGTTGTGTATTACCTGTATCGTTAGCTGTATCAGTACCGTTAGGCATTACTTCAGTAGGAGTGGATGCATTAGAAATATTAATGAAAGGTCCGAATGTATGGCCTCCATCTTCACTAACTGCATAGTTATTTAAAGTTGTGAATAATAACACTTTACCTTTGTATTCAATAACACGAGAACAACCTTTACCACCTTGAATCATGGTGTTTGCCCAACCTTCTTCGTTAGCGCATTCAGTTAAAGTTCCAAATGTATTAACGCCATCACTAATGTTTCTACCACAAATATTACCCACAAATGGTGTGACATAAGATGTCAGTGTATTTGCTACAACTGTTTCATTATTATTTGTTAGAGATACTAAGCCCGCTTTAGAGAATGAGCATTGCATTAATGGTTCAGTAGTGCATCCGACAATACCACCAACGTTTTCTCTTCCTGCTATTTTCGCGTGATTAACACAGTTTTTGATATATGTTTCGTGTTCAGATAATTGAAGGTATCCTGTAATACCACCAACATAGTTTTTTCCTTTGATTTCACCTTTATTAACACAGTTATCATATGTTGCAGATGATTTAGAGTTTGTGCCAATTAATCCACCAACACTGTTATTACCAGTTATTTTTGCGGAGTTTTCACAGCCACTGACTTGAGCGGAACCATTGTTAATTTGACCAACAATACCACCAACATAGTTTTGTGAACATGTAACTTCACCAGATACCTTAACATTAGTTAATGCTAAAGAACCAGTTACCACACCAGTTAATAAGCCAGCTTGTTCAGTACCTCTAATAATGCCTTCAATTGAAAGGTTTTCAACTGAAGCATTCTTTAGTGCCTTAAATAAACCAAAGGATGATTCACCTTTAATATATAATCTATTAATAGAGTGATTATCACCATTTAAATGACCTTGGAAGTTATTGATTGGCTTCCATTTGTAATATTCTAAATCAATATTTGCTCCTAATTTGATATAGGAAGAAATATAACTAGTGGAACCACTGGTGATTTGATCCGCTACAAAAAGTAGTTCAGAAGCATTGTTAACTAAATATGGACTTTCTTGACTACCTTGGCCACTAACGGATTTTGCCATTGTTCCATCCCAAACATGTTTAACAGAACGACCTGGGTCATCAGATTCAGGATTATTTTTATTAGTGCCAGTACATCCACACAAAAGAGCAGCGGATATAATAGCGTAACTTAAAACTCTTTTCTTTCTAGTCATGTTAGTTGTCTCCTAGTAGATTGATTTTTCAAAAGCGATTCGTAAATCGTTTAGTATTTCTAATAAATATTTCTTTTTTACAAATAACTTATCTTCTGCATATATCATGACAGATAGAACAGTTGAAGTAGTTTCTACAAACACCATAAAAGTATATTCAAATCCACTTTTCTTCGCGTAAATTTCATGGAATTCTGGAGAGGATGAAATATTACTAAAATTATTCTCTTTTAAAAATGTTTTGAGTTGATCAAAAACAATTTTGCTACTAGCTCTAAGTTTAATAGGCTGTAGCCTAGTGTCTTTTTGTTTAGAATTACTTCTAATTGTTTTGTTAAAAAGAGACATTATTTTCTAATCCTCGCTGTGGATTCAACATCAAAGAAGTGCATTTTCTTTTCGTTGAAGCTAACTGAGAAGGTACTGCCTTCTGGAACTTCTTCATCCGCACTTGTTTGGATAATTAAACGTTGTCCAGCAATATATGTATAAATAATAGATTCCTTACCTAATAATTCAGCGATATCGCATTTGAGAGTTGCAATACCACCTTCTTTAACAATGACATCTTCTGGTCTAATACCTAACACTAATGGATATTCACCTGCTTCGAATTCCTTTAATTGTTGTTCATGATTTTCGATAGCGGTTTTCTTAGTTTCAATATTCTTAGCTAAGATTTCATTGTTCTTTTTATCTAACGTGCCAGCTTGGCCTTCGTTTTCTTCAAGCCATTTTTTATCTTCATCAATAACCGCTTTTAATTCTTCGATTTTTTGTGAAGAGTAATCCTTTAATAGATCTTTAAAATTGTCATTCAAAGAAACTTTAACTACATTAGATTCATCTTCTTCATCTTTGATAATGAATTCTGTTCCATTGCATGTACCTTTAATAAAGTTCATAGCAGGAGAACCAATAAATCCACCGACGAACATATTGTGTGGGAAGTTATAAACTTCTTTTGGCGAACCAATTTGTTGAATCCAGCCATCTTTCATAATGACGATTCTATCCGCCATTGTCATAGCTTCAGTTTGGTCATGAGTAACATAAATTGTAGTAGCGCCAACTTTTTCATGAATCTTACTGATTTCAGATCTCATTTGTACACGGAGTTTAGCATCTAAGTTTGATAAAGGTTCATCCATTAAGAAAACCTTTGGTGTTCTAACGATTGATCTACCTAAAGCGACACGTTGTCTTTGACCACCTGATAATTCTTTTGGTTTTCTCTTTAAGTATGGAACTAACGCTAATGTTTCAGCGGCTTCCATAACTTTTTTATTGATTTCATCTTTTGGAACATTTCTAATTTTTAAAGCAAATGCCATGTTATCGTACACGGTCATGTGTGGGTATAAAGCATAGCTTTGGAATACCATTGCAGTATTTCTATTCTTTGGAAGAACATCGTTAACTACTTCATCATCAATTAAGATTTCGCCAGAACTGATTTCTTCTAAACCAGCGAGCATTCTTAATGTAGTGGATTTACCACATCCAGAAGGACCAACTAAAACAATAAATTCTTTATCTGCAACTTCTAAATTGAAATCAAAAACAGCTTGAACCTTATTGTCGTAAATCTTATTAACGTTCTTAAATGTTACTGTTGCCATATAATTACCATCTATATCGTTCTTTCTTCAAAAAATGAAAAAAAACTTTCTTTTTTATTCTATATTGATTCTTTCGAAATTAAAACAAAAATATAATTTATATCCACTAATTTCATCAAAAGCAGCTTAAATAAATTTAATGTTAAATAGAAAAAACTATTCATTTTTGCCATATTTGCTCTGATTTCAAATTTATGTATTGTTTTAAAAACCGCAAAAAAATGAAAAATAGTTTCAATTTTTCTTTATATCCTTTTTTTATCTTTTATAATAATAAGCAGGAGGATCAATGCTGAATTGATTTTAATATATGAAAATTAAACATGCTTTTACAATGTTTGCTACTTTTGCTTTTTCAGTAGTGGCATTTACTGGCTGCAGTAAACCAAATGACGATAATTCAGGAACTGATGATCCAGTAGTTCACACCCACACATTAAGCGATTGGGTATGTTCTGAAACTGAACACTGGAAAACCTGTTCTGAATGCAATGAAGTTGTCGATAAAGCAACTCACACTGGCGGAACAGCTGCATGCACAAAGAAAGCAATTTGTACCGTTTGTGGCCATGAATATGGTACATTAGCAGACCATGAATATAGTGCTTGGATATCCGAAGGCGAAGAAAAACACTCAAGACAATGTTCTGATTGTGGTGATAAACAAGTAGAAGACCACACCTGGAATGATGGAAAAATTACCTTTTCTCCAACACATACAGCAGAAGGTACAAAAGTTTATACTTGTACAAAATGTCACAATACTAAAAGTGTTACATTAGATAAAATTACTTCTCATACTTACGATCAAGAAGTTGAAGATGAAAAGTATTTATTTGAAGAAGGCGACTGCACACATGGTTCTAAATACTACAAATCCTGTGTTTGTGGTGAATTTGAAGCTAATCCTGACAACGTCTTCACATCCACTCATTTTGGTCATGATTATTCAGAATTAATTTCTGAAACATTAGGTGAAAATGGTAAACCTATCAACTTTATCAGCGAAGCAAATTGTGAACAAGCTGCTAAATATTTTAAAGTTTGTAGCAAATGCGGCGAAATGACTAATGAAGAATTTACATATGGCACTGCATTAGGCCATGATGTTATTCATGTTGCTTCAGTTGCAGCTTCCTATGCTTCTGGTTGTGATGAACACTATGAATGCACAAGATGTGGAAAATACTTCGATAAAGAAGGCGACGATAAACAAGAAATCGAACCAACATCTGTTAATCATTTCCAAAAAGATGATATGACATTTGAAAACTCTGAAACAAATCCATATTTAATTAAAAATATTAAGGATTTAAAGACATTAAGAGATGATGTTAATAGCGCTACTAACGAAAACAAATTAGTCTTTGAAAATACATACTTCAAACTCGCTAATGACATTACATTCGAGCTTGAAGAAGATTCTGAACATGGTGTTGACTTTGGAACTTGTATCGGTCTTGATGATAATCACAAGTTTGCTGGTATTTTCGATGGTGACAATCACACAATCAGCAATTTGACTATTGATGCTTCTACTCTAGAAAAAGGCGGAGATTCTCGCGCATTATTCTCTAGATTAAATGGCACTGTTAAAAATTTAAATTTTGCAAATGCTTATATTGTTGGCAAAACACAAAGAGCTGCTGTTTTAGCTGCTCGTGCTGAAAACGCCACAATTGAAAATGTTAATGTTTTATCTGGCTCAGTTAGTGGCGTTCAACAAAATGCTGGTATTGTTGGTATTGTTGTTAATAGCGCTACAATTAAAAATTGTACAAATAAAGCTATGGTCACTGGTTCAGACTCTAACAATGGTGGTATCGTTAGCTACCTCCATAGTGGTAATTTAACCATTCAAGGCTGCGTCAACGAAGGCCTTGTCACAAGCAAAGCGTTTACTGGTGGTATCTTAGGACGTGCTATTGCTGGTACTGTCACAATTATTGGCTGTGAAAACGATGGAAAGATTGTTGGCACTAATGTTGTTGATAGTACTGGTGCGACCTTGTTTGGAACTGGCGGTATTGTTGGTAACTTATGGAGCACAGCGGTTTGCGAAATAAGAGGTAATACTGTTAATAAAGGCGAAGTCAATGCTGAAGGAGGTACTGGTGGTATTATTGGTTCCTTAGTTGGCGGTGGTAAAGCAACAGCATTTACCAAGGTCACAATTGAAGACACCACAAACGAAGGCGTTATTAACGCTAAGGGCGAAGGTGTTGGTGGTATCGTTGGTAGATTAGCTAAAGCTTACGATCAACTCTATGCTACAAACATTACAAACAAAGGTGATGTTAATAATACCTCTACAAATTACGGTATTGCTGGTCTTGTTGGTATCAATGTCGATAATGCATATTTTGAAGTAAAAGATTCCTTAAATTTAGGCAATGTAACTTCTGCTGGCCAATATGTTGGTGGATTATGTGGCTTAATTAGAAAAGGACGCGTTCCTGGTGCTACTGCTGCATCAGCATGCAACACATTTGAAAATTGCACTCAAAAAGGCAATGTTCAAGGTTCGAATCCAAATAATGCAGGATCATTAGCTGGTATTAATAGAGGCATTCTCAAGAACTGCAAAGTCTTAGACACTATCACTGTTAATGGTGCAGTTGTCGGAACTTTGACCAATGTATTCTATGGCGGCCAAGACAATGGTGGCACAAATACTGGTTGTGAACTTATTAGTGAATAATAATTGATCAACATCTACAAATGGGAGCAATGCTCCCTTTTTCTTTTAAAAACTCTATGATACTATATAGAAGTAAGGAAAATTTTATATTTATATAATATCTTGTAATATTGAAATTATTAGTTTAGAATAAATTGAAAATAAATTTCATATTTTTGCCAAAAAGGAGAAAAAATATATGAGAATTAAAAAAATATTGCCAGTTATGGTGACATCTATTGTGACCTCTTTATTTACTAGTGGTTGTAACATTTCAAGGATTGTTACTGATGCTCAAATTGATGAGTATTACAACAAAGCAACAGGCGAGATTGTTATTCCAGAAGATAAAGATGTCTATATTGATTTCTGGACATGGGGCAGCACAACTACTGAAGCTATTTACACAAACGTTGCTAAAAAATTTGAAGCTAAATACCCAAATATCCATATTAAATACACATGTACACCTTCAAGTACATATCTTACAAAGTTAGCAAACTCTTCTAACGATTTACCAGATTGCTTCTTTGTTCCTGATACTGACTTCTATTATTACGCATTCAACCAAATCATTTGGAACTTCAGAGATTATGTTACTAACGCTGAAGTTGATAGTGTTTGGGATGACTGTATGGCTAGATATTTCTATGACAAGAATACAAAGACTGTTGGTAAAACAGATGATGCTGGCTTATACGCAATTCCAAAAGACTTATCTGTTTTCCAAATGGCATATAACGAAACATTATTAAAAGCCGCTTGTAAGGAATTACTCCAACAAACAGGCGATGCAAAATATGAATGGAACACAATTAAAACTAGATATCTAAATGATAAATCTCCTATGAACTGGAATGAGTTCCGTGAATTAGGTGCTTTAATTAATCCTTATTGCCGTAACCACGATAAATATTTCTTATCTCACTACGAACTTTATGCAGCTTTATATTCTAATAACGCTGATTTCACTACAGATGATGGCTCTGCTTCTAGAGTTGAAGAACCACAATTCGCTGCAGCTTTAGATTTCTTACATTCTTTAGGCTTTGGTGAAGGCGGATCCAATAAAACTGGCTTAATGGCTGGTTCTAGTGGTACATCTACTTCTGCTGGTTACACATCCTTCGTTGGTCAAAACTCAATCTTCTCTTGGGTTGGACCTTGGGACTGTGAAACATTCTGGGGCGTTACTCCAGTAAAACCAACCGCTATTGATTTCACTATCAAAGTTTTACCATGCCCATATGGCCCAGGTGCTGATGGTGCTTATGGCACAAGCGATGATGGTGTTAGTAGTTGTCAAATTGGCTCCGCTGGTTATTGTATTTCTGGTAAATCCACAACTACAAACCTCCAACGTGCAGCAAGCTTAAAATTCTTAAAATGGATGTCTATGACAGAAGAATGCCAAAGAGATTTATATCAATCTGGTTCCATGTTCCCAACATTAAAATCCTTAAAAGATGAATATATTGAATTTGGCGAAGGTCAAATTACACAATACGCTGGTGGCAAAGTTGATGTTAATCCATCTAACTTATATGTTTTCATTGACTCAGTTGATGGCTGCAGTGCCACAGATAGAGTTTCTGGTAGAGCAAAAACTCAAACTAGAACTTTAGGTAATGAATGGAAGGATGACTGGAGTAATGCTGTTGATAAAGCAAACTTCTGGACAAATCCTAATTGTAAAGGCGCTGATGTAGTTAAAATCTACAAGAGCACACTGGATGACTGGTTATCACAATACAATTCACGTTTAGGCCGTTAAGATGGATTTAGCTTATACATTAAACACACAGACTCTTTCTTATAACACTAAAGAAAAAAAGAGAAAGAGAACCAAAATTGAAAAGAAGGAAAATAGAATTGCCTTCCTTTTCATACTTCCTCCAGTTATTTCTTTTACAATTTTTACAATCATACCTTTAATTGTTGCTGTTATGTTCTCCCTTGGAGACTTTAACGGCGCAACTTTCCAATACACGTTTGTAGGCTTTGATAACTTTGCAAAGTTATTAAATCCTAATAGCACTTATGGTTCTAACTTCTTAAAAGCTATTGTTAATACCTTATCCTTTATTATTGAAGTTCCAATCGCTATTTTCTTAGGTTTAATTGCCGCTACATTAGCTAATGCAAAAGGATGTAAGAAAACAAATCACCTTTGGAGATTATTAATTTATTTACCAGCTGTTTGTAGTGCTGTTGCTTCTAACGTTATTTGGAGAGCAATCTTCTCTGATGGTGGAACAGCAAGCTCTGCTGGTATTATCAACACACTTTTCCACATTGATATTAGATGGTTACATGATCGTATCCCATTAATCAGTGCGATTATCATTAAGAACTCTATTGGTTCTATGGGCTCTGCGATGATTTTGTATTACGCATCAATGTGTAATATTTCAAAAGATTATTATGAAGCCGCTGACATTGATGGTGCTAATGGTTTACAAAAATTTACCAAAATTACCTTCCCAATGTTAACTCCGGTTACTTTCTATCTTTTAATCATGCGACTAAGCGGGTGCTTGCAGACATACGCTGACTCGTACATCTTTGCTGCTGGCGATCGCGACGTTCAATCTATCGTTTATTTCATTTGGAACTATGGCTTGAATAAACAGAATTATTCCATTGCCAGCGCGGCAGCATTATTACTCGGACTTGTTATTATGGGAATCACAATTCTCCAATTTAGATTCTCTAATAAATGGGTTCTTGATTTATAGGAGGATGTATTATGGAAAATGTTGTTAAACAAAAACCAGTCCTCACTGATAAACAAAAAAGAGACAAAAAAGATAAAATCTTAGGTATTTTATCCGCTATCGGGGCTAACTTATTCTTAGCCTTCTTAGCCTTCTTAGTTTTGTTCCCTCTTCTTTTCATGGTCTTTTCATCTTTAAGAGGTTGGGAGAATTACCTCAGCAATGTCACAATGTTCATCGATGGTAAATTCACATTCGAAAACTATAAATTGATCGCTAACTATGTTGATTTAGTTAAAGGTTATGGAAACACAATGTTCATTGAAATTTGTGTCATTCCTTGTGGCACTTTCTTTGCTGCATTTGCTGCTTTCTCTTTCTCTAAATTAAGATTAAGACATAAACGTTTCTGGTTATTGTTCTTACTTTCCGGAATGATGATTCCTGGCGCTGTATTATTAATGCCTAGATACGTTGCATATGATATTTTGGGCTGGATTGGTACTCCATTACCTTTGATTGTCCCACACTTATTCATACATGTTTCTATGATGTTCTTCTTCATTCAGTACATGATGGGTATTCCAAGCGAATTATTTGAAGCTGCTAAGATTGATGGATGTTCTACATTTAGAATGTTCCTTCAAATTATGCTTCCTCTCTTATTAC
This sequence comes from Candidatus Cloacimonadota bacterium, assembly GCA_029553545.1. Lineage (GTDB taxonomy): Bacteria > Cloacimonadota > Cloacimonadia > Cloacimonadales > WRIO01 > JAGOCT01. Next base: position 29,473 of record JAKPKU010000215.1, on the reverse strand, counting down.
CTGCAATTGCAGCGCAATGTATTTTCTGGTTTATGGGTATTTGGAACGACTTCTTTGGTCCATCCATTTACTTAAGCAACGAGAACGCTACATTACAAGTCTTGATGTACAAACTCAATTCACAAGCTTCTGGTTCCGGATTCTATACAGTCACATTTGCTGGTGCTGTTTTATCCTGCTTACCAATGATTGCTATTTATCTCGTTTTACAAAAATTCTTTATCAAATCTATGTCCTTTGGCGCCGTTAAAGGTTAGGACGTTTAAGGAGGATTATTATGAAAAATTCTACATTTAAAGCATTGGCTATTGTTGCTTGTGCTTCCTTTGTAGCATTAGGAACAAAACAGTTTTCTAGTGTAATTGCTGAAGCAATAAATAACATAACCTATAAAAATTATGATTCTCACAAAACTACTTCTGATGAATCTTTTGATTTTGAAGGAGAACAATCCAAGAGCTTAATTAATTTTGATGGGAAAAAAGACGCTCTATATGGAAATACACCATGTTTAACATATGGTGGTGCTAGTGGTAAAAGTGTTAATTTATTCACTTATCACGATAATGCGAATTTATTTTTCCTTTTTGAAGTAAATGACACTAATGTTCTTACTCAAGCTACTGGTTCATCTAGTGCTTATAACGAAGATGGTGTGGAAATTTATATTGATCCTTTAGCAGATGGTGGAACATCTCCAAGAAGTGATGATATCCAATTAAATTTAGGCCTTTCTGGTTATTCAAGAAGACTAGTGGGTACTGGTACTGGTTGGAAAGCCGGTAACATCTATATGGATTACAAATCATCCCTAATGTCTAATACCACATTAAATGATGAAACTGATACTGATAAGGGCTACTATCTTGAAGCAAAGATTCCTTATTCTATTTTAGGTACCACTAAAAATTCACCTGTTTGTTTAACTTTTGCTCATGCTGATTTATCTCATAGAGGTGATTCACGTAAATGGTATGGTTTAGCTGGTAGAAGTGACCAATACAAAGTGAGCGCAACCACTAACCCTGATGCATATTTAGTTTTAACTAAAGAAAACAAATTATATTCTAAAGCTAATTACGCTAAATCTCTTTATTCCAATCCTACAGTTTTTGGCAAAATTGTCGATAACACTGGTTCTCCAGTTGTAGGCGCTACTGTTAATGGATTTAGTGTTAATGGGGACTCTGACTATGTTGTTACAACTGGAAATAATGGTTGTTTCTATTTTGATAACGTTCCAGTAAATTCTGATTTCCAAGTTGAAATTTCTAAAGATGGATTCTTCCCATTTAAATACATTATTGAATCCGGCAAGCTCAAAAAGAGCATGTCTTCAGTATGTTCTAAAGACATTCGCCTTTACCCAACCTATTTAGCGGGTTCTAAAGTGGATGTTACAGGTAAGATTACCTGCTTAGCGGATTCTTTAAAAGATTTTGAAGTCTCTATTGAAGGCGATACAACATCTTACAAGACGAACGCTAATGGCGAATTTACCGCAAAAGTATATAAGAATACTGTTAATACATTATTAATTTCCAAAAAAGGATACGAAACAAAACGTATTACAGTTTCTAGTGAAAATGCTGTGGCTAATAAAGATCTTGGAACATTTGAAATTTATAACATTTTCACTTGTCTTGGTGAACCAAGTAGTTCAGGAAATATGAACAGCTTATCTGGTTATGTTACTAAGACATTAAATGGCTTTGTCTTTAAAGGCGAATCTAAATACGCTATTGAAGATGAAGAAGAATTAGAAATCTATGTTAATACTGGCGATTCTGGATTTAATAAAGCATATTCAGACGGTGATTATAAAGTGACATATTCTAACAAAACACCTAAGGTATTTGCTTATAATTCAACCAGCAAACAATGGGTTGAAGATTCTAATCTCTCAAATCAAATTACTGTATCTGAAGAAATCGATGTTTTATACGATACATATTTAACTATTCCAGCTAGTGCTTACGAAAAACAAAATAGTGATACAGTTGGTTTAGCTTATAAATACTTCAATTCAGAAGCATATGAATTAACAAATACTTCTGATTCTCCTGACAACACAATTAACGCTGACTCAACAGCTTTATATGCTCGTTTTGATAAAGATGGAAAATGCTTCTTCGCTTTAAATAACGATGCTAATCCAAATGAAGAAGTGATGTATATCAATTCTATTGCTGGTGCATCAAACGAAGCTATTCCTGAAAATGGCGATCATTTCTTTATAACTTACACTAAGAATTCAACTGGTGTAAAAATTTCATTTGTTGTTGATGATGGCTTTGGCACTCACATCAATCCAGCATATTCATTAACTGGCCTTGAAGCCTTAAATATGATTATTGGTATTGATGATAACGCAATGACTGCGTGGAAGATGAATGTTAACTCTAATTGTTACGACATCAACCTCAGATTATATAGTGATGGAACTGCTTGTTATACAAGAGCAAACGATTTCACTGTAAATTCCGCTAACCAACTCTGGTGGTCACATAGACCACATAACAATGGTGTGGCTCAAAACTTAACTTTAGATGCCCATGATGTGAACTCCTCTAAATATAGTTGTGAAGCATTTAATGGTGGCAAAAAATACACATTTAGTTTTACATATCAAGATTTACTTGAAATGGGTGGCGCACCAAGCAGTGCAACATTAAATTCAAGCAAAAACATTACTTTTGGTGCATGGGAATGTAGTGAAACAAGTAAAACTACAATTCGTTTCTATTCCACTGGTGAAAAGTCTCGTTTCATTTTGAAAGATAATATCGTTACGTGCTTAGACACACCTCTTTCTTCTCAAGCGAATCACCAATTGTTTATTTTGAAATAAGGAGGTATATGCATGAAAAAGAATTCTTTGTTAATTTTATTAGCGTGTTCATTGTTCATTACATCTTGTACACAAAACAAAAACAAAAAAGACTCCATTGATGAGATTGAAGTTTCTTTTCCTGAAGATGATGATGACGAAAAAGAACCTGTAACTCCTCCAACCGCAACATTACCAAACGAAGGCGATGCCGCAACTGATGCTTTAATTTTTGAAGGCAATTTAGCTCATTTCAGTAATAAAGAACTTCATGAGAATGAAGAACTTATCCAAGCTAAATGGAATGACTATGGTATTAAGATGCCATATGTTTATAAATTCAACGATACATATTATTTATATGTTTCCACCCCAGAATTAAGCACTGGTGTTAGAGCTTATAAATCAAAAGACTTAATTCATTGGGACTTTGCAGATAAAGCGGGTCTTGGAATGGGATTTGTCATTAAAGATAAAAAGAGTGGTGGTGCTTTTGCGCCAAGAGTCTTATATCACAACGGTGAATTCTATTTGTACTATAACAACTCTAATGGTTACCAATTATATAAAGGTCCAACACCTGAAGGCCCATTTACTTTTGTTGACTCTTTAGGCGATAAATCTTCTACACCTGGCTATATTTATAAAGCTAGCCATGAAAAATTCTATTTCTTTGGTGCAGGTGAAGATGGTATCTATGTCTATGACATGACCACTGATTTAAAAGTGGATGCTAAAAGCAAAACTTTAATTGAAGCGACAGAGAAATCTGCGTTCTTTAAAGGAAAGCGCACCGCAACATCTCCATTTGTTATCACTGTTAATGGTTACACATATTTGACATATTCTAGAACTGATGATGATTTTGCATCTTATAGAACATATGCTTGTTCAGCAAAGCAATTAGACATTACTAATGCTTCTACTGTAGCAAAATCATTCTTTAATCAAAATCAATCAGCTTTAATGCTCAATACTGAATCTAGTAGAGGCTATACTGGCCTTGGTGATTTATGCATTGTTGAAGGACCAGATGTATCTCGTTTCTATGGCTGCTACACATCCTTAAAGAGCGAAGGAATTAGAGAATTTAATATTGATCCTATTTATTTCTCTGATGCCAATTTAACAATTGCACCTAGAAGAGAAGATTCTAATGGTTTTTACACTGCTGGTTATGAATTAACTGATGCAAGATTATCAGATGGAAAAATCATGAGTGATAAGATTACATCTAACTATAGCGCTTCCATGAATTTCACTAAAGTTAAATCAGCTTATTTCTCATACACCAATAGTGGAACAAATTATTATCTTAAAAAGAACGGTGAAAATATCGTTTTTGGATTAAAGGAAAATGGCTTAGACAAAGTTATAACCACTCTCCCTAATCAAGAAATTGAATATCAATTAAAAGTTGATGCTTATGAGAATTATTTATCTGTTTCTTTAAACGAAGAACCACTTTTAATTAATTATCAATCCAGCATTCCTTTAACTGGTAAACTTGGCTATGAAGTTGATAGCGATTATGAGATTGGCTATACCACATATTCTTTAGCCTCCCATAAAGATGTTGATAAAAATGATTTCAAACCTGCTGAAGCAACAATTTATGCCGGTATGTTTATGGATGGCGATAAATACTGCAATTTCTCTAGCGAAAGCGGCTTATTTGAAGAAACCAAACACAATTCTGGTTTTTATGGTTCTCAAGTATTATCCTTAGCTAAATTTAAAGATTACGCTAGATATCTTGTCGATGTTAAAAAAGCTGGTCATTACGGACTTGAAATGGTCTTTAATTATGACTTTGCTTATTGTGGACAAAATATCGGTTTGAGAATCGGAAGAAGCGATGAAGTAATTTATAAAACAACAAACATTGGTGGCTCTTACTATGTAAGAACATTAACCGCTGAATTCGATGTTGAAAAAGGAATGAGCGAAGTATTCATTGAAAACTTGAGCAATGCTTCCTTTAATTTAGTTTCATTTAGATTAGTGGAAACAAGCAAAACTCTTCCTTCCTTCCAAAACAATTTAAAAACATATTCTGATAAAGGTATTTCCTATTTGTCAGATTTTCTCATCGGTGAAGATATGGATGGTGGACAATGCACTCAAACATACGCTAATTCCAATAACTTAGCTTATGTTGGAAATGACTGCATTACCGATTTCTCATATTCCATTGATGTGGCGATTGGTTCTATTCCAAATCCTGATTCCTGCATTATGCTTGGTTTCAGATTAACTAACTGGTGCGATTCCAGCGTCGATCAACTCGATAGTGCGACTGGTTATATTCTCGCTATTAGTTCAAATAGAACAAATCTTATTAGAGTAAATTATGGCCAAAGCTATACTTTAGGCACATATGATAGAACTTTCTCCACTAAAACATATATTAATTTCAATATTTCAATGTTTGGAAATAAAATCAAAATCACATTTGATGATAAGAAAATGTTCTCATTAACAGATGATTTCGCTGTTTCAAGCGGACATCTTGCTTTTGGAACTAGAGATGCATTGATTTATTTCAGCAATGTTTCTGTTACAGGAGGCAATGACTAATATGAAAAAACAATATTCTATCCAATTATTAATTGTTTCCTCATCTCTCGTTCTTACTGGATGTCTTGGGAATAATAATTCTAAACCACAAGGTGGCGACACTAGAGGTTTAAGTCATTTTGATTATGATGTTGAATATTATGACAACAACGATTTCAATAACTTTGTTAATTCTGGAAACTCCACAATTAAAGGTCAAATTGAAGGCGTTGGTATTGGTGACCCATATATCTTAAGATATAACGGTACATATTATTTATATGCAGCATCTAGCCACACAGCTGGTGGTATGGCGGGTGTTCTCGGATGGAAATCTGATGATTTAATCAATTGGGAACGCTGCCAAGGGACTGGCTTAGATAAAGGCTATGTTTCTTCAAAATTAGACTCTGTTACCACTGGTGCTTATGGACCAGAAGTGCATTATGAAGACGGACATTTCTACATGTATGAATCTAAATTCACTTCCGCTGCAAAAGGACCTGAAGGACATCATATTTTAATGAGTGATTCACCTGAAGGACCATTCAAGGAAGTCTCAAGTGGCAAAATCGATAGTTATGTCGATGGAACAGTGGTTAAAGATGCTTATGAGAATAACTTCTTCTTATCAACTGGCGAAGGTGGAATTTTTACAGGTTCTATGCCTTCAATGACAAAAGTAGTTGATACAAAGAATATTATTGGCAATACAAATTTAGCGGGAAATATTAGCGAATCTCCTTCTGTTTTTGAATATATGGGCAAATATTACCTCACTTATTCTGGTTTACATGAAGGCGTTGGCTCTCATCAAGTTTGCTACTCTATTAGTGATGGATGGGGCAACGATGACACTCCTGAAGGTATTTCAAGTTCCTTTGTTAATGGTGCTAATCAACCTTTACTAGTTAACGCTGACGCTGATGAAGGATTCATTGGTTTAGGTAGTGCTTCTACTGTATTAGGACCAGATTTAGATTCTTATTACATGGCTTACCAAAACATTAATAGAAGAAAGGGCTTAGATCGTTCATTCAATTTAGATCGTCTGCTTATTTCTGGTAACTTATTAACAACTCACCATAATCGTTTTAATTCAATTAAACCAAGCCTTCCTATATTCTCAACTAAAACAGAACAAGGTTTAACAAAAGAAGGAGCGTTATTGCTCTCTTCAACTGCATCTCATGATACATTCTCTGCAGAATTCAATTTGAAAAACGCAAAAGATAGTAAACTTATCTTCTCTTATAATGACGCTTCAAATTATTCATACATTTCTTTAGATTTTGATCTCAACACTATTGATGTTTATCAAATCAAAGAAGGAAAACAAACATTAATCAAGAGCGTTTCTATTTTTGGAAATTATTCTTATTCCAATTTGCACACCGTAAGAATTTCTTATAGAGATGGTAAATTTGATTTACATTTTGATGAATCTTTAAAAATCAATGCAATGGATATTGATTTAAAAGGCGGAAAAATTGGATATTTAAAAGGCGAAAATACTGAAATCTGTTATACAGCCTATTCTAATGTTGCTAGAGGCTTATCTAACGAATTAGAAATTAAACAAGCTCTTTCTGATATTCCAGCATCCTTATACATGAGAGAAAATCAAATCGAAGGTATGCAATCCTATTCTTTAAGCTCTAATAGCGGAGTCTTCACTATTGAAGGCGATAAAGAATATCAAGGTGTCTCCGCCCTCAAATTAGGTTCAGCTTACGATTATGCTAGATACCTCACAAACTTCAATGAGGAAGGCCGTTATTCTATTGAAATCGTTGTTTCAAAGAAAGATCAAGGCAAAGAAATCGCTATTGAAGTTCAAGGCAGCGACGATGTTAAACTAAAAATCCCTACTATTTATAATTCTACTGAAAATAATTTCATGAAGGTTTCTTTAGGGGATTTCGAAATTAAATCTGGCTTAAATCAAGTAAAGATTCAAAATCTCAGCAATGATGGTCTTGAGTTAGTTAGCTTTAAATTCGTAAAGAAAGCCGCAAAGAATTATTATGTTTCTTCTCCTTTAGTGGATGAAACTACATCAGGTTTATATTTTGCTAAAGATAATACATGGAATTTTGCAAATTCTGCGATTCATTCTAATAACTCAGAAAGAAATTACGCAGTAGCGATGGAAAAACACATTCATGATTTTGATATGAGCGTTGATATTAATTTACCAACACCTAGCTTATATTCCTTATCTAACCAAGCTGGTGTCGTTTTCCATGTGAAGAACTACGCTGAATACTCCGATGATTCTGATAGAGATTTCTCTGCGGAAGAAGAGGCTACAAAAGAATTAGCGTTCCAAGGATATTATGTTGCCTTTACTACAATGGATGTCACTTTGTACCGCGTTAATTATTTCGGAAATAAAACTGTTCAACTTGAAAAGAAGAGTCTTTCAGTTGAAGCAAACAAATATCATAACGTTATTGTTACAGGAAGAAATAATCGTTTTGACGTTAAACTCGATGGCAAAACGGTAATTACATATTTTGATGATTTAGCATTTACTAGTGGTGCATGTGGTATTTATGCATCTAGTGGTGAGATTTCTTATCAAAAATTAAAAGTGCGTTCGCTTGACTAATTATTTGGAGGTTGCTTATGAGTGCAATTAGTGAAGATAGAGGAATCAAATTAGATTCCATTAAAATTAAAACCTTAGATAACAAAAATTTTAATAACTACGATTGTGGTGGATTCGACAAATCAGTCGTTAAAGGACAATTTAGTAACGGTTGTGCTGACCCTTATATTTATAGATATAACGGTTATTATTACCTATACATTACTACCAGTGGTTTAACTAACTTTGGTTTACGTGCTTGGAAGAGCAAAGACTTGCTTAATTGGGAGCCTATTAAAAATAAAGGCATGAAAGAAGGCTATGTTGTCAAAGAAGTTGACGAAAATGGCCGTTACACTAGAAATGCTTACGCTCCTGAAGTTTATTACTATAATGGTAAATTTTATTTAATCGTTTCCCCAGGTGAAGCCGCTGTTTCTCCAACTCGTGGACACCGTGTTTTGGTCGCTGATTCACCAGAAGGACCTTTTGAAAAATATTCTGATCAAATCGATGCTAAAATTGATGGCACTGTTTTGATTGATGATGACGAACACATCTTATTCTTTCATGCTACTCCAAAAGGAATTACTGTTCATAGATTCCATGACTTTAAAGCTTTCACTCAAGGCGATATTATTCCAGCAAGCGATGGCACTGGTGCTTGGACTGAAGGACCTGGTATCTGCAAAATTAGAGGTTGGTATTATTTAACTTATACTGGCTGTCACTATCAAACACCTGGCTATCAAGTCTTATACGCTGTAACTGATAAGATTGATTATTACAATGATTTCAATATTTCCCGTTCATTCATTCGTGGTGCAAATAACCCAATTTTATTAAACTGCGATAAAGATGAAGGCCATGTTGGTTTAGGCCATTCAATTAACTTCATGGGACCAGATATGGACTCCTATTATATTTGCTATCACAACCTAGATGCTTTATTTGAAGATGGCATGACACATAGATCTTTCAACATTGACCGTTTATTGGTTAATCACGGATTTATGACTGGCACAAGTAATAAAGAAGGTGGTATTTATCCTAAATTCCCATTCTTCTCCTCTTATTCTTTGAATGAAGGATTTGAAAAAGTTGATAGTTTCTATTTATCAACATTAGAATCAAAACAAAGATTTACAGCTGAATTCAACGTAAAAGAAGGCGAGAACACTGATGTCGTATTCTCTTATGTTGATAAAGAAAACTACATGTTAATTAGACCAGATTATGAAAACCGCAAGATCTATTTAATTAAAGTTGCTGCTGGAACTGAAACTATTGTTGAGGAAGGTTCTTTAGCAGTTGACTATTCTTATAAACACAACCAAACATTTAGAGTGGCTTATGATGGCACACTTAATGTTTATTTCAATAATATGCTTAAAATTACCACTAAGATTGACCTTGCCAAAGGCAAAGTTGGTTATTTAGTAAAAGGCAATGTTCCATTAGTGGGCTATACCGCAATTAGTGATGAAGCTAATGGCAGCAGTGATTGCAGCGAAATTAAACAAATCTTAGGCGAAATTCCTGCTGTCTTACATTTAAAAGACAATGCTTATGGCGATTTTGTTCCATTTAAACTAACAAAAGAAGAACCTGTCACTGTTGTCGGTGGTGTTGGTGAATATAACTACACTGAACAACTTAATTTGAACAAAGGTGATTTCGTTCGTTATCCAGTTAACGTTAAAGAAGATGGCTACTATGGCTTGAATGTTATTTTAAATAAACAACATTTAGGTAAGAAAGTTGCTATTGCTCTAGATGATGAGGAATATAAAACCTTTGAATTACCTGCAAAATTTGATGTTGAAGATGATGTTGTACGCGTCATGGTTAGATATGGCAAATTAACAAAAGGTGTTCATATGATTTCCATTAAATGCGTTGAAGATGAATTCTCTTTAGTTTCATTCTCATTTGCAAAAATTACAGAAAAAGAAACTTTTGTTAACGATCTCTCTTCTAACGCTGATGGCATTACATTCGTTAGAGAAGGATATCAATATTCAAAAGAAGATAAAGAATTACAAGTATCTGGAAAAAGAGCATTTGCTTCTTTTACTTCTCAATTAGTCAAGGATTTCGAATTAAATGTCGATATGAAGATTATGCCAAGTGAAACTAACGCTCCTGTAGGAATTATCTTTAGACAAGACAATTACGCTCCACACGAAGTTCCTGGACAAAACTTCATTGATTTCAATACCCATATCCAAGGTTATTTCTTAGAATTAGGTTTAGAAAAAATTTCTATTTCTAAATACAATTTCGGCAATACAAAGTCATACATAATTAAAGAAGAACCTTTTAGTGGCGAATTAAATAAGTATTACAAAGTTAAGATTATTGTTGTTGATAATACTATTAAAGTGTTTGTTGATGATAAACTAGCAATTGAAACTAATGTTTCTACTGGATTCACTAGAGGTGCAGTCGGATTATACTCCATTTGGGGTTCTGGTGCTTACAAGAACATCGACTTTAAAACTTTATAATAATTAATAATTATCTATGTGGTGGAAAAAACTAATTTACGCTATTGTCTCTTTAATCTTTGGAGTGGGAGTGGTCCTATTGGTCGCTACCATTTCCTTCCAATCTACTTTTGATGGAATGGCAAAAGATGCTGTTAATAAGAGGAATTTTGATTTAGCTAATTCGTTTTTCTATTACGCTTCTGCAAAAGAAGATGATAAATATTTATCTACTTACAATACAGACAAAATTAAAATTGAAGTTCAACCAGTTTTAACTAAACAGCCACATTACACATATAATGCATCAAACAAAAAATATGAAACATTATATGACACTGTTGAAGAAAGTATTGCTTTCTCCTTCTTCTATGTGCCTGATTTCTCTAAAGGCAATAATGCTAAAGTGCATTTTGTAACAACTAATAATAAAGAATGTGATTTATTTTTTAATTCAAAAGATAGCCAAGAAACGGATATCAATTATCGTATCAATTTCTTTGACTATCAGGCTAAATACCATTTCTTGACTATCTACATTACAAAAACTGATTGGGTTTCAAATATTAATGATTTAAACGATACTGTTAAATCTTTTCAATTAATAGATAACAATAACAATATCGTTTGTTCATATGAATTTAATGAAAAATATCCTCAAATAGAATCAAATATTTACAAAGATCTACGCCCTTATATTGATGAATACAACTCAAAGTCAATTCAAAAAGGCCATGATTTCAATAGTGGTAATGTTGAAATATTTAACAAAGCTAAGAAGGAACTTGATAAACAAGTTGATGCTCATTCAGAACATTATATTAAGATGGCACCTAGTTCTGCTGTTATTAAGTCGGACAAAATGGTTTTCACTTTCTCCTTAGCGACTACTATTTACTTAATTGTTTCTGTTCTTGTTGGTAATTTCATTTTTACCTTCCCTAAAAAGAAGGGAATTTATAAATCTTTACAAGATAAAGAAACTGAAAAAGCGATTGAAGAGAAACAAATGGAGGTTTTTGAAAAAGAATCATGAAAATTTCAAAAAGTATTATTGTTTTAGGAATGCTGTTTACTCTTTCTGCTTGTGGTGGAAAAAAACCACCAGAGCAAGAAGTTGTTACAATTCCTACGATTGAATCTGTAGTTATAACAGACACTAAGCTTAATTATGTTGAAGGAGATAAATTAAATACCTCAACATTATTATTTAAGTTATTCTATTCAGATGCGACTGAAAAGACTATTGGCTATTCCGAACTTTTAACAAATGAATTGTCTCTTGTTTTAAAAGACCCATCAATGAGCGAAGTTAGTTTGGATGCTGAATTGAATGAAGGCGTTTATACTCTCGCCGTTATGAATAAGGGTACTTCAGTTGGCTCCTTATCATTTACTGTTGATTCTAAAGAATATCCTTTCATTCCTGGAAGCGAAAAATTATCTGATTTAACTTCTACATTCACTGAAAAAGATGGACAGTATGTAGCCGATGATTATCGTGCCGCTAAAACATTAGTTAATAATTTTGATAATGGCACATTCCAAATTGAAGTTTCTCCAAAGGAATTTACTTACGATCACTTTGTGTTCTTCAATTATAACGATGTTACAGAAACCTATTACTCTTTTGGGTTTAATTCTTATAAAAAGGCTCAAATTACTTACTACGATGGCACTAACTTGAGATTAGTTAAAGCTTTATATAATGTTGAAATAAATACTAAAGCAACATTAACAATTAGCCTTGATAAAGAGACATCAAGTGTAGATTATTGGGTAGATAATAATTGCGTTTATAGTGATAATGTCACATTAAATAGCAGTGCCAAAGCAGGTATCTATTCTGGTTCAAAAGGAAGTGAATTCAAAAATATGGTTATAAATAGCGATTCCAGTTTCATGGATTCTAAATTTGAAAACTATGGCATTGCTCATGGTAGTGGAAATGTTACTAATAATGGCTTTGAAGTTACGCAAGATATGACCATTGCCTATCACAAATCTAAAGAATTTGTTGTTGGTGAATTAGAAGCAACATTCAACGCTAAAGATATGACCAACAATGTTGGCTTAGCATTTTGTATTGATAACAATGGAAGCACAACCTTCTTCAGAGAAACTGGTGTTTCCTACTATTATTTATATCTTTCTAAACAAGGTACTTTATATCTTTCTTCTGTCGATGGCGGTAGCCCTGTTACTTTAAAGAGCAAGAACACACCTTGGTTTGATATCAACAAAGAACACACAATTAAAGTTGTTAAAGATACTAAAGAAATACATGTTTACTTTGATGGCTTATATCAAATGAGCTATTCTGGTCTCCATATGTTTACTGGCACTAAATTTGCTATTTGCACATCAGGACATGGAGTTACATACTCGAAAGTCACAACAAAGAACTATGCAAGCAGCAATGATAACTGGAAAGCTAAATACGATGTTTCTAGTGGATCATGGTATGGTTTAGGAGATTTGATTTGTGCTGAAAAGAATAAATCAATGCTTCTTCTAAAAGAACAATTACCAGAAAATGGAACCCTCGAAGCAGAAATCTCATTAGGTAAAAATGTTGGCTCTGGTTTAGTTTTCAGATTAACAAAACCTAATACTGATTCTTTCTATGAAAGCGAAGAAGGACTTTCTTATTACATGGTAGAATTTTCTGAAGCAAGCCGTGTCAGATTTGGTAAATTTGTTAACGGCACCGCTACATGGTCAATTCTCAAATATTATCCAAACTTCATGAATCTCGCCGGAAAGATGAAAGTTGTCATGAATGGAAATAAGATCAATGTCTATTTTGATGATAGATGTATCTTTGAATATATCGATGAACAACCATTAACTGGTAAATATGCTGGCTTTAAGAGCGCTAGTAAGGGTGCAAGCTTAAGCGGTGATATCACATTTAAGAATTCTACTGATTTACTCACTTGTGAATATCTCATCTTTGGTCACTCATATACACAACTTTGGCATAATTACAAAAAAGATTTTGCTCCATTAACAAGCGATATTTTAGATATTGGTATTGGCGGTTCTCAAACAGGAACATTCTCAAATCAATATTTAAACGAAGTTGCTTCCTATAAAGCAAGATGGGGCATTTATTGGAATGGTGTTAATGATATTGATGCAGACATTAGTGTTGAAACTATAATGGCAAACATGAAAAAGTGTCTCGAAGGTATTAAAGAAATTAATCCAAATTTTAAATGTGCAGTTTTAGCTACAAGTAAATGCACTCATGAAAAGCCAATGGCAAGAATGAGCCAAATTGAATCATTTAATAGCAATTTAAAAACATATTGCGAATCAAAAGATTGGTTAGTTTACGTTGACGTTCAGGATATTTACTGCGTTAACGGACAACCACAAGCTTCATATTTCGTGGATAATCTTCACCCAACAGTGGAAGCATATCAAATGGTTGCTCCATTAGTTATTGAAGCAATCAGGAATGCAGATAAGTAGGAGGAAATAAGGTTATGAAAAAGAAATTACTTTTAGGATTAGCTGTTATTCCTGCTTTGATGTTAGGCGGTTTAACTATTAAAACAAATGTTACTTTTGCTTCTCCTAGCGTTACTTTCACTAACAAATCTAGTGTTAATGATGTAAGAGCGTATTTTATCGCTGAATTAGATAAAGTAGATCTTTCTATTTATAGAGAAGCGCAAAAAGTTGAAGTTTCAAATCTCATTAATGAAGTGAAAACTCGTTTAAATAACGCCACTACATTGAATCAACTTGATGCTATTTATTCATCTTTCTCAAGATATGTTTTAACAATTAAAACTGATGCTCAATTAACCGAGGAAGAAAACCAACCAGTAATTGAAGAAAAAGTCTTTAGAATTGCTAATGAAGATGATTTGGTGGAATTCCAACAAGATGTTAATAACGGATTCACTTACCAAGGATATACAGTTCTTTTGGATGAAGACATCACTTTGACCTCTCATTGGACTACAGGAATTGGCATTACAACAGCAAATTCTTTTAAAGGAATTTTTGATGGTCAAAATCATACAATTTCTAATTTATATATTAGAAAATCAACTGGCTGTACTGCTTTATTTGGTAATGCGATCGACGCTACAATTAAGAATCTTAAACTTAGTAACGTTTATATCGAATCTACTGATTCTACAGCATCAACATCGCAACGTACCGCAGGTATTGTCGGTAGAGCGGAAAGAGACACTATTGAAAATGTTCACGTTTTAAGCGGCACTATTAAAGGTTCACAAGAAAATGGTGGTATTGCTGGTGTTGCTGTTAATGGCATCACAATTAAAAATTGTTCCAATGGAGCAGGTGTTACTGGTACCGGCCCAAGAAACGCTGGTATCCTAGGCTACTTATATAGTGGAACAGGCTATATTGAAAATTGCGTTAATAACGGTTCTGTAAAGTGCAATGGCTTAGGTGCAGGTGGTATTCTAGCTTCAAACGTAGATAAAACGCTTGTGCAAATTTCTAATTGTACTAATAACGGTACAGTCACAAATACTTCTGGCGGCCGTACAGGTGGCATTGTAGGTATTCTAAGAGTGGCATCAAGTAGCCCATATACAACTAAGTCTACAATCACTAATTGCACTAATAACGCAGACGTTACTGGTAGCGATGTTTATTCAGGTGCTATAACTGGCACAAATAGAGGCAGCGTTACTGATTGCTCCGCTAAAAAAGGCATTAAAATAAATAATGTTGTTATTGAAAATATTACAGGTGGAAACGACGCAGAAATTGAAAGAAAACAATTCTTTGGTGCGGAAGACACTGGTGGTACACACTCTAATTGCGTTTTGGTAGATTGAAAAATCAAATTATTTGATTTTTAAAATAAAAAGATTAACATTAATAGAAAAGAAGGTAGTAGTTATGTTAAATTACAAATTAAAAATTGGATTGCTCCCTATTAGAAGATGGATTAAGGAACCTCCAAAAAGATACGGCATTTTCCAAAGTGATTACGCTGTTGATAACAAAAAGGAAATAATTCCTTATATCAAAAAGAATTATTCTGATGAGCAAACTGAATTTATTGATATCGATTGGTTAAACGAAGAAGGCGTTCTTTGCTTAGACCAAGACTGCGCTAAAGTTGCGGAATATTTTAAAGAACAAAAAATTGACGCTTTATTCATTATTAACTGCAATTTTGGTAACGAAGACTGCGCAGGATTAGTTGCAAGAGAATTGCATGTTCCAACTTTACTTTGGGGTCCTCGTGATCGTCATTTTGAAAATGATATCAGATATACTGATACTCAATGTGGATTGTTTGCAATGGGCAAGCAATTAAAGAGAAATAATGTCAAATTCTCATATATTGAAAACTGCGACATCGCTTCTCCAGCTTTTGATAAAGGAATTAAAAAATTCTTCTCTGTTGCTTGTATGGTTAAGAACTTCTACAACATGAAGATTGTTCAAGTTGGTTCAAGAATCAAGCCGTTCAAGTCAATTATGTATAACGAAGTTGAACTTTGCGAAAAGTTTGGAACAGATATTGTTATTTATAACCTCAGCGAAGCTTTACAAGATTTAAACGCTATCTGGGATACAAAACAAGAGCAATTAGACATCGACCTCGCTAATCTTAAAGAAAAATTTGATGTTGGCTCATTAGACGATACATATTTAAAGAAAATGCTGGCTATTGTCTATTATTATGAAAACTTAGCTAAGAAAGAAGATTGCAATATTATCTCCAGTGAATGCTGGACTGGTATCAACCTTGCTTGGGGCGCTAACCCATGCTTAGCAATGTGCTTATTAAACGACAGAAACGTCTTTGTAACGTGCGAATGGGACATCCACATGACAATTACCAATGTTTTATTAATGAGCGCTGGTAGAGGCTCTGTTAAGCCAATTCAAGGTGAATTCACATGCCGTCACCCACATAATGACAACAGTGAACTATTATGGCACTGCGGTCCATTCCCATTAGAATACAAGGATCCAAGTGTTAAACCATTCTTATACAACACAAAACCTTCATTCAAACTTAAAGATGGCGATTACACAATTTCAAGATTCCAAGTTGAAAAGGGACAATACTATTTATTGGCAGGCCATTTCAATACTTGCCCAGGTCCAAAAACATTCGGTACATACATGTGGGCTGAATTTGAAAACCTTCCACAATTAGAAGAAAAGATTGTTAAAGGTCCATATATTCACCATATGAGTGAAGTTCCTGGTGACTATACAGAAGAACTCAAAGAGTTCGCTTACTACGCTGATTTAATCTTTGATCCAATTAAATAAGCAAAATGTCCAAAATAAAGCGGGAAATCAATTCCCGCTTTTTTAATGCTCTATGCGATTTTAAAAACAAATATTAAGAACACAAATATCAAAATGATAATTGTGGCGTAAATCAGAGTTGGCACTAAATTAAGTCTAATAATCTTGCCTTCTTTTCCGTTTGTTCCTACGGTAGCACAAACTGCGACAGTGTTATTAACACAGATAATATTTCCAATTGCGCCACCAATAATTTGCATTGCCACAATTAGAACTGTTGGTAATCCTAAATTTTCTGCTGACTGATATTGCAAATTTGTGAATAGTGTATTTGAAACTGTATTTGAACCAGAAACAAATGAACCTAATATACCAATTATTGGAGAAATAATAACATATAAGGCCTTGCCAACATTTGATAAGGCATCTGCCATATAGAAGATCATTGATTTCATTTCTGAAGAATCAACGCTATTGGCTCCTGAATAACGTAATATTTGCACTAAAGCTAATCCGGAAACGATAGAAATTGCTGCACCTATAAGTTGCTTACCGCTAGTTTTAAATGATTTTTTCACATTATCTTTAGTCATTTTGTGAATGAAAATTGTGACGATTGAAATCAAAATAAAGACCGTTCCTGGTAACCATGCCCACTTAAATGTATAAGATGTATTAGCAACGCCAAAAAGTTCTGGAATCTTAATTGCAAATACATTAGCGGCATATGAATTACCTGTAAGGATGCTCTTAAGAGGTAAAAATGGCAATCTTGTTATAACAAGAATTAAAGCAATTAAGATATATGGTAACCATGCTTTAATCATTGAAATATTGCTTTCTTTTGGCTTGGCGAGTTCTGCGGTTGATCTCCATGAATCATCCCAAGAAGGTTCTTCAGGGAATGTCCAAGTTTTCTTAGGAACCAAGAAGCCAAATTTTGCGGCAAGAATAGTAATAACTAAACCGATTAAAGCACCCAATAATGATGGGAATTCTGGGCCTAAGAATATGGCGATAACACAATAAGGAATAGCAAATGCTAAGCCAGAGAAAATAGCGAATGGCAATACTTCTAATGCTGGTTTAAAAGACTTTTCTTTAGAAAAAAACTTGCACATGATTGCGATGCCAATAAATGGAATTACAATCGCTGCAATTGAGTGAGGTATTGCAGTCCACATAGATATTGAAGAAGCATAAGAATCTGTAACGATAGTTGTGCCTAAACAAGCGATAGATTGATTTACTGGAGTTCCAATAGCACCAAAGGAAACCGCAGCGCTATCAAAGATTAATGTAACAGCAGCAGCACATACTGGTGGGAATCCTAATGATACTAATAGTGGTGCAGCTAATGCAGCTGGTGTACCAAAACCGGCCGCTCCTTCGATAAATGAGCCAAACATCCAGCCAATAATAATTGCTTGGATTCTGCTGTCTTTACTAATAGCTGAGAACCCTTTGTTAATTGTACTCATTGCGCCGCTTTCCTTTAATGTATTCATTAAAAGAATAGCCCCTGTTACTGTAACAAGAACATCTACAGAGTTAAGCAAACCTGATAATGTATAGGCTAAAACGGATAAGAAATCCATTTTCCAGAAAATTAAGCCTAAAATAACCGCAAGTGCATAAGAAATTGGAAGGCTGATTTTTGCGGAAACGTTAAATACAGCCATTAATATAAGCGAAACAAAAATAGGAACAAATGCTAAAAGTGCAAACATAAGAACAAATATTAACTATTATCTTGATGATTTTTTCTTTTTTGATTCGATACGCTTAATTGCTATATCTTCTTCAATTTTTTGTGAAACTTGATTTTTGTTTTCGCTATGAATTGCTATGTAAGAATAGATTGTATCAATAATGGCTAATAAAGCATATCTTGAAGACAAACCCAACATTCTATAATTTGTTTCGTCTGATTTAGTTAATAGAACAACATCTCCCATTGCGGCTAATGGGGAATCAGCATAAGCTGTCATAACAACAACAGACGCACCGTTTTCTTTTGCTAATTTTGTTGATTCTAAAATATCTTTTGTTCTACCGGAATGGCTAACAGCAATAATTAATTGCTTTTTTGTAATTTGACTTGCTGCAATGATTTGCATGTGCGAGTCCGTTAATGAGCGGGCATTAAATCCTAATCTAAATAATTTATGTTCAAAGTCACCACAAATATTACCGGAATTAGCAACACCAAATAAATATATGGATTTAGAACCCATAATTAGTTCAACGGTTTTGTTTAAAGCTTCTTCTTTTAAAAGATTTTTTGTTTTTCCTAATGATGAGAGAACATCATCACAAACCTTAGAGAATAGTGTGGACATCGAATCGTCTTTATTCATGTTAAGACTGTATGAATGATACTCTTGATTTGCGATTGCAATCTTTAATTCTGGATATTCTTTGTACCCAATGGTTTTTGCAAATCTGAAAATGCTTGCTTCACTGACATCACATTTTTCAGCTAATTCAGTAATTGTGAAAATTTTTCCAAAATTGTTTTTTGTTAAGAACTCCGCAATACGTTTCTCTCTATTTGTCATATCTTCGTAGTGTGTTTTGATAGATGCCAGTAAATTAATCATGGTTTTAATCTTCCTTTGCTTAAAATAATTATAATTTATTTTAGTTCATTTTTGTGAAAAAAAGAATATAAAGTGGTTAAAAATGCAAAAAAATGAAAAAAAATTTCTAAAAACATGAAAAAAAATTTCAAAAAGAAACACAAAAATACAATTAACCAAATTGAAAATTGAAAACTTTTTATAAAAGACTATAATGAAAACGAAAGGATTTAAATATTAAATATGTTAAACGAATTCTTATTTACACAAATTTTAACCGAACTCGAAGATGCAGTCGGTGTTGAAAACTGCTCAGTGAAAGAAATTGACAAGCTTACTCACAGCGTCGATTATTTCTGGCTCAGCAGAATGTGGGCTGATAGAGGAAGACAAATGCCAGAGGCAGATTTTGTTGTTTCTCCTAAGAATGCTCAAGAAGTATCAAAAGTATTAAAAATTGCTAATTATTACAAACTCCCTGTTACTACATGGGGTGGTGGCGGCGGCACACAAGGTGGCGCTATTCCAGTTTGTGGCGGTATTGTACTCGACACAAAACGCATGAACCAAATTTATGAAATTAATACAGATGGTATGTACATTGAATGTGGCGCAGGTGCAATCTACAAGCACATTGAAATCGCTGCAAACGAAAAAGGCTATGCCACAATGCACTATCCATCATCATTAACATGTTCAACTGTTGGTGGTTTCTTAGCTCATAGAGGTATTGGTGTCGTTTCTACAAAATACGGCAAGATCGATGATATGGTCCTCCAAATGGAAATTGTCTTACCAAATGGTGACATCATTTACACTTCTCCAGCACCAAAACACGCTGCTGGTCCAGATTTAAACCAAATCTTCATTGGTAGTGAAGGTACATTAGGCATCATTACTAAGGCTCAAATTAGAATTTATGAACAACCTGAAGTAAGAAGATTTAGAGGCTTCTTATTTAAAGATATGTCCAGTGCTTTCAAAGCAAGTAAAGAAATTCTCCAAAAATTTAAACCATCATGTATGAGACTTTACGATAACGCTGAAACGGCTTCTTTAATTAAAAAGATTGTTGGCGTTGAAAAGCCAGGCGCATTTATGAACATTGCTATCGAAGGCGTTAAAGAATTAGTAGACGTTGAAGAAAAGATTCTTTTAGAAACATTTGCTAAATATGGCGCTGAAGATTTGGGAAGCGAATATGGTGAAAAGTGGTGGCAAGAAAAGATTACATTCTTCTATCCTGGCCACATGATGGACTTACCACAATGCTTTGGCACAATGGATACAATTGCTCCATTTGATAAGATTGAAAAAATCTATTGGGCAATGAAAAACGCCATTGAAACAAAATACCCACAAGCAAGATTTATTGCTCACTTCTCTCACTGGTATGAATGGGGCTGTATGGTCTACGATAGATTCATTGTTGACAATCCACCAGAAGATCCAGTAGAAGCAATGAAATTGCATAATGCAATTTGGAATACTGGTGTTAGAACCGCTATTGCTAATGGTGGTGTCGTTAACGATCACCATGGTGTTGGTATTAAACTTGGCAGATTAATGAAAGAACAATATGGTCCTGCAATGCAAGTATTTGAAGGACTTAAAGATAAATTGGATCCAAATCACATTATGAATCCATTTAAGCTCGGTCTATAAGGAGGAAATTTACGATGAAAAAATTAGAAATTTCTGAAAAGGCAAGACAACAAGCTAACTCATGCAGATTCTGTTGGATGTGCCGTCACGTTTGTCCAATTGGAAACGCTACTGGACAAGAAAGAAATACTGCTCGTGCTAGGGCACTTGGTGTTTCTGTTGTTGATAGAGGAGCTGAAGACTTATCTGTCATCGTTGATAATATTTATGAATGCACACTTTGTGGTGCTTGCACTAATAACTGTGTTACTGGATGGGATCCAAAAATCTTCATCCAAGAAGTTAAAGCTGAAATTGCTTTAAAAGGTTTACTCCCAGAATATGTAAAAACTCTTGTTAGCAATATGCAAACAACTGGTAATGCATATGGTTTAGAACTCGATCCAGCCATTGGTAACATTTTACCTGTTAAGAAGAGTGATACACTTCTTGTTCTTGGCCAAGATGCTTTATATAAGAGCGTTGATTCTGTTAAAGGCGCTGTGGAATTAATGAACAAAATGCACATTGATTACACTGTTGACGAAGATGCATGCAATACTGGCTCCGCTTTATATTTCTTATTAGGTAAAGTTGGTGAAACAGTCGAAGCTGCAAAAAAGGCTGCCGAAATCTTTAATGAATACAAAACAGTCGTTATTTATGACCCTGTTGATTTAGATTTAATCAAACACGAATACAAAGAATGGGGTATTGAAGTTAAAACAAAAGTCGTGGCTTTCCATGATTTTATCAAGGAAAACCTTACCGCATTAAGCTTAACTAAAGGCGAAAAAGCTTACTCTGTTCAAGATAATTACGCTTACGCTAGAAATCTTGATGACAGTGAAACAGTTAGAGAATTAGTTAAAACTGTTGGTACAAACAAAGAGATTTTCTTAAATAGAAAATTAGCAAATATGGCAGGCTCTTTATTGATGGATGCTTATATGCATGATGTCCAAGTTGATGTAGCGAAAATTAGATGGCAAGATGCTAAGAACATGGATTGCCATACATTAGTTACTGAAAACCCTGCAGAATATGAAATGCTAAAATTAACTCAACCAGAAGGTTATAATGTTATTACATTAGAAATGATGTTGCTTGAAAACTGCAAATAGGTGAGAAAAATGAATCTTAAGAAAAGTTACAAAGAAGAATTAGGATATAAAAAGATTATTACATCCAGAAATTCCCCATTAACATATGCTGAAATGGATATGCTCGTTCTTACTAAAGATCAGCAATTTGAAATCGACGAAGTTGATAAAGAATTTGTTGCATTAGTGTTATATGGACAATGTGATATTTATGGCGAAGGCTTTGAATTTAAAGCTGTTGGCAAAAGAGCTTCCACTATGGAAGTTGTGGGCGCTGAGAATGTATATGTTGGTAAAAATACCAAGTTTACAATCAAATGTGTCTCAGAACGTGTAAAAGTCGCTATTGCGAAAGCTCCTGCACCAAAATACTTCAAACCACAATGCATTAGAGCGGACGAAATCAAATTAGCTCGTTTTGGTAAAGAAACATTTGTTCGTGATGTTGCTTTCACGTTCCCTGAAACTATGGAAAGTAACTTCTTATACATCGGTGAATATTGGGTAAAAAATGGCTTCTGGGCTAGCTTCCCTCCTCATAAACACGATGTTGAAAATGGTGTAGAAGGTGCTTTAGATGAAATCTATTACTACGAATTCGATAAAGAACAAGGGTTCGGTATGCAAATGGTTTATACAGCAGACAACACCATTAATGAAGCATATAAGATTGTCAATGGCGATGCAGTAGAAATTCCTGCAGGATATCATCCTATGGCAGTTGCTCCTGGTTATCAAAACTACACATTATGGATTATGGCTGGTCCACGTCGTGGATTGCTTTCAACAAGTGAGGAATGCCATAAATGGATAGTCAAATAATTTTAAAAAACAAAAATTATAGTGCTTGTATTTCCTTAATGGGTGCTCAAATGATGAGCCTCAAAAAAGGAGAACGAGAATACATCTGGCAAGGTGATGAAAAATATTGGGCTGGAAGAACTCCAGTCCTTTTCCCTGTTGCTGGTGCTTTTAGAGATGAAATCTATGTAGTTAATGGAGAAAAATATCCTTTTCCAAAACATGGTTTTATTAAAAATAAACTTTTCACTATATTTTCTAAGACTGAAAATTCAGTTACTTTAGTGAGAAAAGAAGATGAGGAAACTTTAAAAACATTCCCTTTTAAATTTTCCTTTTACGTCACATTTATCTTAAAAGAAGGCTTGATGGAAATTGCCTACAAAGTGGTTAATGAAGATACAAAAACTATGTATTTTTCTACTGGCGCTCACGAAGGATACGCTCTTGAAGATGACTTTGAAAATTATTCCATTCTATTTAAAGATGATAAGGATTTAGTTTCTTGTAATCTTGAAGGAAAAGTACTTGGAAAAACCACTCGTGATTTCTTAAACTGCAATGGATTATTACCATTAAAATATGATTATTTTAGTGTCGACGCTCTTGTATTTAGACATATTAATTCTCACGAGGTTTCACTTCTTCATAATGGAAAAGTTGAATTAACGGTTGAATGCCCTGATTCAAACAACCTTCTTTTATGGACTAAACCTGGTGCTAAATATATTTGTATTGAACCTTGGGTTAAAAGCCCTGATTTTGTCGATAGCGAATACGAAGTTTCTTTAAAAGAAGACATCGTTTCTTTGGAACCTTCTTCATGTTATATTTTTAATCATAGTATAAGGATTAATTGATTATGTATTTTTTAGGTATTGATTTTGGTGGTGGCTCTTCAAAAGCTACATTAATAGATGAAAAAGGCAATATTGTTGCTACAGCAAAAACTGAATATGACACTCATTATGGTGAGGGCGGCTCTGTTACTCAAAAACCTGATGATTGGTATTATGCTGCAATCAACAATATTAAAACCATTTTATCAACCGGAATCGATCCTAAACAAATTGCCACATTATGCTTTGACGCCGCAACCCATACAGCGGTTATTTTAGACAAAGACAATAATGTAATTGATGATTCAATTTATTGGACAGATACTCGTTCAATAAAAGAAAAACAATATCTTTTAGAAAATTACAAAGATTATATCTTTGAAAAAACAAAACACTATCCTGACACTATTTGGACATTACCGGAATTAATGTTTTTCAAAAATGAAAAGCCAGAACTATTTAAAAAGATTGCTCATGTTCTCTTTGCTAAGGATTATGTAAGGTTTAAATTTTGCCCTTCAGGATATCAAACTGATTATATTGAAGCGGAAGGCTCAATGATGTTTGGCTTTGATGAGAATAAATGGGATGAGAAACTTTTATCAATCGTCGGTTTATCTCAAGATGTCATGCCATCAATTCTTAAGCCATTAGATGTTGTGGGCTTTATTTCTCAAGAAGCCGCTTCTGAAAGTGGACTTTCAACTTCCACAAAGGTTTTAGTGGGTTCTACTGATACAGCAATGGAAGTTTTCTCTTCTGGTGGTGTCAAGACTGGCGACCTTTCCATTAAATTAGCTACAGCAGGAAGAATTTACATGGTTTCCAATAAACCTGTACCTGATAAAAATATTATTAATTACGCTCACTTAGATGGTGTGCATTATTACCCTGGCAGCGCTACTAAATCTTGTGCTGCATCTTCTAGATGGTTTAGGGATAACTTTGGCGGAGACTTCCAAGATTTAAATGAAATGGCGGAAAGTGTCTCTTTAGGTAGTGACGGATTAATCTTCCATCCATATTTAAATGGCGAATTAACTCCATTTGCTTCCCCAACTATTAGAGGATCATTCTTTGGACTTTCAGCAATGCATACAAAAGCTCACTTCGCTAGATCCTTATATGAAGGCGTAGCTTTCTCGATGTTAGATTGTTTGCTTTATTTAAAAGAACATGGTCTTGATTTACCTAACCAAGCATTTGTTATTGGTGGTGGAAGCAAATCACCAATTTGGTTAAGAATCTTATCTGATGTCTTAAATATGAAATTGATTGTTACAAAAGAAAATGATTCCTCATTTGGTTCAGCATTATGCGGTGCTATCTCTAATGGCTGCTATCGTGACTTTGAAGAAGCGATTAACAAAACTCAAATTATCGTTTCTGAAGTTACACCAATTAAAGAAAATAACGATAAATATTTAGAAATTTACAAAAATTACCAGAAAATAAGCCAATTTACTTTAGATTATTACAACGTAAAATGAAAAAGATATTAGTTTTATTAAAAATTTATAAAGGAGATTTGAATACATTTGATGAGACAGCTTTAGAAGCCGCTCTCCGTTTTCCTTATAGCGAAGTTCAAGTTTTATCAATGTGTCCAATGTCAGCAGAAGGAAGTTTACGAAAGCTAACTCGTTTAGGAGTCAAATCGATACTTGTTTCTGATGCGGCTTATGCTGGTAGTGATACTGTTGCTACTTCGACAATTCTTGCAAAAGCAATCAATAGGTACAATCCTGATTTAGTCTTCACGGGAAGAAACTCCTTTGATGGTGATACTGGGCAAACCCCATTTATGTTATCGGAACTTCTTTCTTTCCAAATGATTTCACATGTCATAAAAATCGATTCTAATCATGTTGAAACAAGAGAAAATGAAGCATTTGACCTTAACGAGAAACAAATTGTTTCTTTTGAAAAGATTTTCCCTTTGAGAAGTCCGTCTATTTTTTCAAAAGAGAACAATGTAGAAGTTATCGATAATAGTGTTTTAAATATTAACATTAATGATATTGGCTTTAATGGATCACCAACTATTGTTAATAAATCTTTTCCAAACGAAGACAATAGAAGATTTGTTAAATTCAAAGAATTCAGTGAATTAGATACATTAATAAAAGAGGCTTTAAACGCCAAAGACAACAATGTTACTGAAGAAGTTGAGAAAGCTCCTTTTGGCTTATATGTTGGCAACATTGAACCAATCGCTAAAAAATATTTTGTTAGTTACGAGAAGCTAGATATAAAAGACAAAACCTTAGAACAAATCGAGGAAGAAATTCAAAACAAAAACGCTTCTGCTATTTTATGGGAAGAAGCTCTTCCTTATAAGGAAATTGCCTCTAGAATCGCGATAAGAATGAGAGCTGGATTATGCGCTGACTGTATTAAATTTGCCTATAGAAACGGCGTATTTTATATGACAAGACCAGCGTTAGGTGGAAACATCAATGCTGAAATTTATTGCAAAAGCGCAATTTCTATGGCGACAATCAAAAGCCCTAAGGCCACGAACGATGTTGTTTTCTCTCTTGGAAGAGGTTCATTATCAAACTTAGAAACCGTTAAAGAATTAGCGAAAAAGTATAACGCTTTAATTGTTTGTTCTAGACCTTTAGCTGATAGTGATGTTTTCCCATATTCTTACCAAGTGGGTTTAACAGGTAAACAAATCTCACCTAAAGTTTTAGTTACAATTGGAATTGATGGCGCTATTCAACATATTGTCGGAATATGTACTTCCGGCACAATTATTTCAATTAATAAAGGTAAAAACGCTCCGATTTTTGATTACAGTGATTATGGAATCGTGATGGACGTTAATAACATAAAGTTATAGGAGGTATATTATGTTATACACTTTAAAACAAATTTTGGCATTAGCCGAAAAAGATGGCTATGCAATTCCTGCTTTCAATGTTTACAACATGGAAACAGTTATGGGTGTTCTTCAAGCTGCAGAAGAAGCTAAATCACCAGTTATTATGCAATTTTATTCACGCTTAGCTTCTAACCGCAACATCGATTATTTAGCACCAATTATTTTAGAAGCTGCTAAAAGAGCAACTGTTCCTGTATGTATGCACTTAGATCATGGTGCTAACGAAGAATGCGTTACTGTTTCATTAAGAGATGGCGCTACAGGCATCATGATTGACTATTCAACGTTAGATATTGAAGACAATATTAAAGGCACAAAAAAGATTGTCGAAGAATGTGAATTAGTTAATGTTCAAGTTGAAGGTGAACTTGGTCATGTTGGTAGAGCTGCTGATGGCGTTAGCAATCAATACACTGAAGTCGAAGATGCAGTTAGATACGTTAAAGAAACTGGCGTTGCAGCTTTAGCTGTTCAAGTTGGCACTGCTCATGGTAGATATAAACAAGCTCCTGTTTTAGCTATTGAAAGAATTAAAGAACTTAAAGAAGCTACAGGTGTAAGCTTAGTTTTACATGGTGGTAGTGGTGTTCCTGATGATCAAATTAAAGCCGCTGTTAAAGCTGGTATTAGAAAAATGAACTTCTCCACTGATTTATGCTATTCATTTATTGAATCTGTCCAAGAACAAGACAAGAATAAAGTAGCGATTGATATCATCATGAAAGAACCAATCGAAGCAGTAAAGAAATTTGCTTTGAGCAAAATTGCTGTTTTAGGAAGTAACGATAGAGTATGAATAAAATAGTAGGCGTAGGGGCCTGTGTTTTAGATACAATTATTGAAATGCCTTCATATCCTACTGAGGATTTTAAGGTTAAAGCCGATAATGTTTTTACTTCCGGAGGAGGACCTGTTGGTAATGCATTAGTGGCAATCACAAGATTAGGCGTTCCTTCTTCTTACCTCGGCGTTCTTTCTAAAGACGCCACTGGTGACACATTGATTAAAGAATTTAACCAATATGGCGTTGAAACAAAATATGTAAAGCAAGTTGAAAACACTAAAGCATTTACATCTTATATTGTGTTAAACAAAGCCAATGGAAGTAGAACTTGTGTTTATGATCGTGGAAATGTTCCTCAAGATCCAAGCCTTTTAGATTTTTCTGTTTTAGATGATGCATCTATCTTACATTTGGATGGCAATTCTCTTCCAATTGCTATTGAAGCAGCAAAAATCGCTAAGAAAAATGGCATTTTAGTTTCGTTAGATGCTGGTGGATTATATTCTGGAATTGAAGAACTATTGTCATACGTTGACATTCTTATTCCAAGTGAAGAATTTGCAACAAAGATTACGAAAAAGGATACTGTTGAAGAAGCAATTCAAACATTAAATGAAATGTATCATCCTAAAGTCCTTGTGGTTACAATGGGTTCAAAAGGTGGGGTATATATGGATGGCAATGCATTAAAATATTACCCATGTTTTAAGGTTGAATGCATTGATTCTAATGGTGCTGGAGACACTTTCCATGGTGCATTCTTAGTTGCTTATTTAGATGGAAAATCAATTTTAGATTGTTGTAAATTCGCTAGCGCTACAAGTGCTATTAAGTGTCAAAAAGCAGGTGTAAGAGTCGCACTTCCTTATAAGGAAGAGGTTAATAAATTTTTACTCGACAGAGATTAAAAAAAATATAATTATCGAAAAACAGCACAGTGAAATAAACTATGCTCATAGGGTACGAGTAAAATCGTGCCCTTTTTTGAAAGTTTTATAATTATTAAAATTATGACAATCAAGAAATTGATATGGTAATTGAACTTGATGATGTAGAATGGCGCGCGTTTGAAATTAAGCTTGGCACAGATAAGACTGATGAAGCAGCAGAAAATCTATTAAAATTTTAAAAAATATTGTTGAAAATGGCGGGAAATCACCAATGTGGAACTACTAACGCTGCATATCTTAGACCGGATGGCGTGTATGTTGTACCTATTACAGCCCTAAAAAAGTTCGAATTAATCCGCTAGATGATACCGAACTAGTTTCGATTGATTGTTCACTTGATGAATCTATCGAATTAATAAAAAAATTTACAGTTTTAATGGATGAAAGATACGATATGTTTTCTCATAAATTTGTTCGTGAAATTGATGAATTCGATAAAATAATGAAAACACGAAGTAAAAGATATGCGCTTGTTTATTCCAATATTGATAAAATTTCTGAAGAATTGAAAAATTTGATTTGGGCTCTTTGTAACAAATCTCGTGCAAGTGGTATTACTCATATTTATGTGACAGATAATGACACGATAATTTGGGAACCCATTAGGTCTTATTTAATTAAAGTTTTCTAAAACGATAATTGTTTTCATAAAAAGCAATTAAGCTTGATTGTAATGATGGCTTCTATCTAAGAAGTATCTTGAGTTATTAACGAATAAGAAATAATATATGTTATTTCCTATCGAATAGCAGTAATACATAGTATTAAGATAAATAGCAGACTTCATCAATTTGAGGCCTGCTTTTAGTTTTTGAATAATCTAACCCCAGTGTCCCTGCAGTTTTTACTAGGGTTCTTAATTTTTAGTCAAAAATGGTGGGGCAAGTGTGCTTAGTTCAGAATCACTTTTTCCTACGCCTGAAATGGCTTGTTTTCTACTATTTTATAGTAGAAATAAAAGAAAAGGCACGCATTAGTTTGCGTGTCTTGACATTTCAGAATGGCGGAGGAAGAGGGATTTGAACCCTCGCGCCCCGTTAAGAGCCTACAAGCTTTCCAAGCCTGCCCCTTCAGCCGCTTGGGTATTCCTCCGCGACAAGAAAAATTATAAGTAAACATAACGCTAATTACAACGATTA
>JAKPKU010000119.1 GCA_029553545.1 Candidatus Cloacimonadota bacterium | reverse complement strand
TATTATCCTTTGAATATAAAGCTATTGAGGATGTCTACGGGGATCATGTCTATATCTTCCTTGTCGACGAGAATAGTGAGTGTATCGTTGGGCTTGATAAGCGTGCCACCATATGGTGGTATGAGTTTTCTATTGCGTGTAACAAAGATGATTAATGTTCCAGGAGGCAGCTTTAATTCATAAATATGGCAAGATCCTTCGTAAAAATCTGGATCAATATAAACATCTATAACTTCATAATTTGTATCTTGAATAGTGACGAGCTCGAGTGTACGAGAGGTTCTATCTTTATCTTTAGATTGTAGCCCAAGCTTTTTCATTAGATAGGTGAGAGTTGTGCCCTGAAAGAGCATTGAAAGTGCGACGATAAAAAATACTATATTAAAGATTTGATTCGTATCGTCAAAGCCAGCAGCAGCAGGGTAAGTTGCTAAAACAATAGGCACAGTTCCGCGTACCCCGCCCCAGATGACAAAGGTTTTTTCTTTGATATTTAGATCAGTGAGCAGAGTCAAGAGCCATACAGCAATAGGGCGTGCAATAAAGCTAATAATAATAAAAATAAGTATGCCTTGCCACCAGACTTGGTAGAATTGGCTTGGTGAGGATAGTAGACCGAGTAGGATGAATAAGCCCATATTGGTGATAAAAGATAGGGTATTATTAAAAGCAAGCAAGCCTTTTTTGTAGGGTATTTTTCCATTACCCAAGATAAATCCAGTAAAGAAAGAAGATATTACGCCACTCACTTTTAGCATTTCAGCGATACTAAAGCCAAGCAAGACAATTGCAATTAAGTAAACATAGAAGAATTCTTTTTCATTATTTCTGATTTTATTGAGTATAAACACTGCCAAAAGCCCAATAATAACGCCAATACCGACACCACCGAGTAATTGCCAAAGTATCATAAGAGTTGCTCTGGCAAGGTTTAGTTTTTCTCCACCTAAAAGGCTTAGCACGAAGGTAGTTAGAACAATAGCCATTGGGTCATTGAGTACGGACTCCATTTCAGTGACAGTTTTTACTTTTGTCTGTAATTGTTGATTTTTGAGTATTGAGAAGACGGCTGTTGCATCGGTAGAGGAGATAATAGCGCCCAGTAATAGCGATATATAAAGGGGCCAGCCCGTAATTAAATAAAAAAGATATGCAGTAATAACCGCTGTAAGTGCAACGCCGATAGTTGCCAGGAGAGAGACAGGCTTAATGACAGATTTTAGGTCTTCTTTCTTGGTGCTAAACCCGCCTATGAAGAGAATGAAAATAAGGGCAATATTGGCGACTTCTTTTGTGAGAACAGCATTATCGAAATTTATAAAGTTTAAAACATCACTGCCAAAGATGATGCCGATTGCTAAAGACAAAACGATGAGAGGAACATTTATCTTATGAAATATATTTGCCAAAAGAATGAGAGCCAAAAG
>JAKPKU010000079.1 GCA_029553545.1 Candidatus Cloacimonadota bacterium | reverse complement strand
TGATCTTCATGTTCCAATCGTCTGTTACGATGATAAAAACAGGATTGTGATAATTAATAATAGAGCAAAAAAGCTGTTTATGATACAAAGCACCGAAGAAGTGATCGGAGAAGATATTGCACTTTTAAAGAACACTGTCTTGTCTTCAGTTTTAACAGAAAACAGTGAAACTGATACAGCATTTAGCACTGTGTTTGTTACCCTTAATGAAGAGAAAAGGACTTTTATAAAGGCGATAAGCGAGTTTAAGCTTAACAGCCAGCGACTATATCTTGCCATTATTGACGATATTACCGACTTAGAATTACACACAAAAGCAAGCCAAAGTGAATTGCTAGCAAAATCTGAATATTTATCTATTATCTCCCATGAGATCAAGACACCTTTAACTTCTATTATAGGCTATTCAGAGCTTATCTCCAGCCGAAATAATGACCCTGACATTACTTTTTTTAATGATAATATCAAATTAGCTTGCAATAAAATGATAAAAGTAATAAACAATATACTTGAACTTCTAAGCCTGAATGTAGGTCGTCCCACCCTTGAAGAAACCTTTTTCAATATGAATCAGATGATATCTGAAATTAAAAACGAGTACCCTTCAAATGAGAATGTTACCGTTGAAATAAATGTACCACATACCATCCCGCTGCTAATTGGTGATTATGCAAAGATTAAATTATTGTTGACTTCTTTATTAGATAATTCAATGAAGTTTACCAAAAAAGGTATTATCTCTCTTGATATTTTGTACAGTTATCAAAAAGAAGAGAGTGCAGTGATAAGCTTTTTGTTGAGAGATACGGGTATTGGAATCCCTACAAACCAGCTTGAACAAATTTTTGAGCCCTTTAAGCAAGGAGACTCAAGCTACTCTCGTGACTATAATGGAATAGGAATTGGCTTGACAATTGCTCTTAAAATTGCTAAGATTATGAAGTCTGAGATAAATGTAAGCTCCATTGTTGGTAAAGGATCTCAATTTTCATTCTCTTTAAAGCTAAAAAAGATAGAGGGTAGTCAATGAAAAATCATGATGATAATATTGTCTTACTTGCAAAGGCTGAATCGCTTTGCAAAGTTGGTGATTATCAAGAATCTATTAACTTGGCTCAAAAAGCTCTTTCTCAAGCCGAAAAATCAAATTCTAATAGAGAAAAAGCAGAAGCATATAGAATAATGGGGTCTGTTTATCTTGATCAAGCAAAACACCAAGAATGTGAAGAAATGCTGATTAAAGCTATGGATCTTTATGATAAAAACGATGTCGTTGAATTGATGCATATTTACTCGAATTTAGGTACTTTGTACACATACCTCGGTGACGATACAAAGGCGCTTGAATATCTCTATAAAGGGCTTGACCTCGCAGCAAAAAACAATAATGAAGAGCTACAAGCAAGGCTGTACACAAGTTTGGGAAACTATTATTTGAATAATAGAAAACAAGAAAAATCTCTTGAATACTATAAAAAAGCATATACCCTCTATAAAAGATCTGAAAATGATTTCGATATTGCAAGTGTATTTAATGGCATGGCAATTGTAAAACATTTAGATTCAGACAATAAAACGGCAATAGCTTATTTCAAAAAAGCATATAAAATATGGGAGTCATACGGCTATAAAAAAGGAATGCTCAATGTTTTGAACAATCTTGGGCGCATACTGATCGATAATGATGATTATGTGGCTGCCATAGAATACATTGAAAAACAAATATCTCTCGCAATTGAGCTTGATAATGTAAATATACAATTTTTAGCTTATACACACCTGGGAAGAATATTTACAGCTCTAAAAGAATATGATAAAGCTTCTGACTACTTTAAAGATGCAGAAAAACTCTTCACAAAGATCAAAATGGGTGACTCTTATGGTTGGTTTTTAAAAGCATATTTGAATTTTTTAGAAGAGACAGAAAACTATAAAATTGCGTATGAAAAGGCTCTCGAATTGATTGAGTTTTCTAAAAATGATTATGAAAACCAGTTAAACGAACAAATGAAAATGGTTCAAACAAGTTTAATCGTCAAAGAAAAAGAAGAACAGAATGAAGAATATAGGCTAAAAAACGAGGCTTTAGCAAAGGCACTAAAAGAAATAGAGATTCAAAAAGAACAGCTGAATG
>JAKPKU010000204.1 GCA_029553545.1 Candidatus Cloacimonadota bacterium | reverse complement strand
CCGTCCCAATAGACTTGATTATAGCCTTTGGTACACAGTCCTGCTTTGAGATTACGGATCTTTCTGCCCGTGATGGTGTATATTCTTATCTCGATTTCTGCATCTTCGGTATTATTGAAGGTAAAGTAGGCATCCTTTTTTACTGGGTTAGGGTAAATCAGCACGTCATTCAGTTCAATTTTTGAGCTTTTAGCCACCACAAAATCTGCCTTTGCTACAGTTGGCTTATTAAAATTGTCAAAGACAATTATCTTCAGCTGATGAGTCCCTTCTTCGAGATTTTGCAATTGCCAATACAGCGAACCATTTGTATAGGAGTCCAAATCATAGCTAAAGCCCTGCGTGACGATGATCGGCTCTGTGCTATCGTCCAATAAGAGAACAATTTCATGTCCAGATGAACCCAAAATATTGATACCATTAGAGTCAAACATATCAGCGATTAATAGTGGATTTTGGCTAACACGGTCGCCCTCTCTAAATTTTTTGCTCTCCAAGTATATTTTCACTTGAGGAGCATCATTGTTCTCTGCAAAATAATCATGTCCTGAGAAAGAGATATTAGTCAGATAATTAATATAATCTTTCTTGTTTAATTCGTCATAATAATAGGCAATCACCTTGCCTTTATTGCCTCCAATAATATCATCTGGCACGATAAAATCGGCATTAAAAGCACCATTCGCCAGCGTGGATTTACCAGTAAAAAGATTCTTACCATCCACTTTTACTGGCACGGATGCCATATCAGATAGTACATTATAACTGCGAAAACTGTCTTGCACAAAGAGTTCTGCTTGCCCCTGTTGACCTGGTAAAAAGCTACCTTGAGTATTGACTAATTCGCGTGCCTGAAAGTTATCTATTGTATCATTATTTGTATGGTCAAGATTGACATTATTCAGTCTTTCTGGACTATAAACGGGCAATAAAGGATCGCCCAATAATTGATAAACATAAGTATTAAGGTTTTGATTTACAGGCTTTTGACACATCAGCAAAAAGCTTTCGCCAATATTCTTTCTACTATTAAAAGAATTGTTTAAAATATCTGAGATCAGCAAAACATTTCCATTATTATATGAGTCCCTTTGTGCACCAATAGTAACAATAGCTCCACCATTGGGATTCATGATCATATATTCTGCCATACTCTTAATATTTGGATTATCTGTACGACCAACGCTACATGAGCCAAATATAATCGTGGTCAAGTGCTCAATATTATCCAAGCGCGGCATATCTTCTACACGCAAATAGTTTTCATCACCCACCGAGACAGGGTCGCCATGCCCCATATAAACGGTGATCAATGCGCCTTTTTTGATTTTATCT
>JAKPKU010000067.1 GCA_029553545.1 Candidatus Cloacimonadota bacterium | reverse complement strand
ATGAAAAAATATTCTTTTTATTGCTCTTTTTTATTAAAATTAGTTTTAAAATACTTCAACTTGCAAAAAATAGAGTTTTATTTATAGAATAGATGACAAAATATTTATTGAATATGAATAAATAATTTTTTATTTTTATATATGAAAATTTCAAGTTGATTTTGACAGAAATCGATTCAATAAAAATTACTACCAATAAAAAACTCCCCACATTGCTGCAGGGAGTGTAGAGTATATAATTTTCAATTCTCAATTATTATTTTTGTTCTTCAAATACTCTCATCAACATAAGCATAGTTCGACCTCTAAGTTCTTGAGCAAGAGGGGTATCTATTTTTTTCATAATACCTGATTGGTTTAGTGCTTGGAGATGTTTAGCGTAATAAGTATTTCCTCATTCATTTTTATCTCATCGAAGCATCCTAGATATTACGGTACCAAATTGTGCTCTAGTCACTACTTCATTTGGCATAAATTGATCCATAGGAGTAGTACCATCAGACTGCAATCCCATCAATCCCAACTGACAAGCAAGTTGTGCATACTCTTTCATTTCTTTTGATTGATTGTTCATATCAGCAAATGTACAGTTACGTCAAGTATTGATAGGTGTTTGTAGTGTTTTGATAGCGAAGTCGCTCATCATTTTTGCCATATGTGATCTGAGTAGCGTCCCTTCTAGGTTAGCTTGATCTATGCTAGGCATAGTCGTGATTCCAAGATCTTTGGCGAAGACATATGCTTGCAAAAGCTCATTGGAATAGCTATTTTTGGTAGATTTTTTGGCTATTTCTACTGCTTGATTGAAGAGCTCTTTGTCTTGGATAAGAAACTGAATATCTGGAGCACCATGTTTTTGTTGTTCTTTATATTCATCTAAATCACAAGATCCACAAATGCCATCGTAATAGCTATTGCTACAATCTCTTGGCGTACAAACATCTTTGGTAAGAGTTGTTGATCCTCATGGTGAATGATATATAGTTTGATTGTTGTTTTTTTCTCAGGTAGTAACATTACCAGTTTCTATACTGCTTCATTGTCCGGACAAAGATAGTATCATACTATTATTACCTGTGCTTGGATCTACTCGGAGACGATCGCTGCTATGAATATAAGCAGTAGGTGCAATAACATCCTGACTTGTGATCCTAAAGGTTATTGTACCAGTAGCTCCTGATCACAATGCTCCAAGATCAAAGATATATGCAGGTATTCATGGGGTTCCACATCATGTGATGGCGGTATAGTCTAGTCATAAAACTTTATCCATTAATTCTATCAAAACATTTCATTGAAAAGAAAATTCATCGCCATATTGAATCCAGTCTATGAAATATTTCCCCATATCCGATCCATCACCGATATAGGTACTGCCTCGATCACTTGTTCATGATTGATAATCCAATTCCTCAAGTATAAAATCTTCAATGTTTATTTCCTGTCATTGCACAAATCGATCATTGATAGCGTTTCGATATCCGCCAGTATTGTTATAATAAAAGGAATCATAACAGACATCTCCTGATATTCCATAATCTTTTAATACTCCTCCCGTAGTATAGCTAGCAGAGCTATTTTGGAGATCAAAATCACCCATGGTATAATAGACAAAAGCATGATCCAAAGCTGAAAGACCATTGGTATATGCTATGCTGATATCCCATCGGTCGCTACCGCTGGCTGTTATGGTTTGATCTACCGACATATCATTGAGGAAATATTGATCCCTTCGATCGCTAATCATATCTCCTTCGTAATAAAAATAGTTATCAAGGGATTCTTGCTGAGCTGTAGTCAATCAATCAAGTGAGAGATAATTGTAATCAATCATTCATCTTCTAAGATTTTCAAAGTCAAAAA
Source organism: Candidatus Cloacimonadota bacterium (assembly GCA_029553545.1). Classification (GTDB taxonomy): domain Bacteria; phylum Cloacimonadota; class Cloacimonadia; order Cloacimonadales; family WRIO01; genus JAGOCT01. The sequence goes on along the minus strand of JAKPKU010000067.1, from coordinate 341 downwards.
AGCATGCTGGAATAGGTCCAGAGAAATGATTATAAGAAATTCTTAAATATTGCAATCCAGTTAAACTACAAAACATATCCAACGATCAAGATATCTGATTATTATCAAGATACAAAGAAGTTAGCCCAGTAAGGTTATCAAAAATCCCCTCAGGCAAAACTGAGATCTTGTTATCAGAAAGCTCCAAATTTCTTAAGCCGGTAAGGTTATCAAAAATCCCCTCAGGCAAAACTGAGATCTGATTATTATTAAGACGTAAATTTCTTAAGCCGGTAAGGTTATCAAAAATCCCCTCAGGCAAAACTGAGATCTGATTATTATTAAGACGTAAATTTCTTAAG
>JAKPKU010000050.1 GCA_029553545.1 Candidatus Cloacimonadota bacterium | reverse complement strand
AGCGGGGGCAAGCCGTTGGGCGGGTTGCCCCTTTTCTTTTCTTTTTTGTTACTTTTTTCTTTTCTTTTGTGTGAATTAGTGAAACGGTTTCATCCTTATTAAGCCTATTAAGGTGTATTCCTCTTCAATTTCATCTGCGGTAGTTAACTTCTTTCCATTTTGGCAAGAAGTTAAATCCGTTCTTACTCCTTACTTATCCTCTTGGCGGTCTTCAAGCGTGGCACATTTTGTGCTTCGCTTTTAGGATGAATAAACTGATGCAGTTTCAAGTTATCATTTTGATAACTCCCTTTTTTATCTCAAAGAAGGGGGGGCAAGTACAAGGGCAATGAGAATGTTTGTTTAAACGCCTTAAAAATGAGTTTTAAGGGCATTTAAAAATTGAGTTATAAGATAGGTAATATAGGATGATAGAGATGGGGGTAATGTTGTAATTTGCTACCCTTTTGCTACCCAGAAAAACAATATAGCCTATTAATCAAATAATTAACAGGCTATATTTGTACCCGAGACAGAGAAAGTACCCAGCAAACAAGGGTATGCATAAGAAGCTAAGTATAAGTAAATCAGAGGTAGCAAAAAAGGTACATTAACCCTTTGTTGCATAAAAAAGACTATATTTTACTCTTTTTTGCTACCCTTTTGCTACCCAGAAAAAAAAACGCTTATCTTTGTAAACAAATGAAATAAAGAATAAATAAGATGGCACTTAAAAAAGAATACAGAGCCGATAACACTTACATGATAAGCACAGACACAGGGGACAACCCAAAGTTGGGGGCCAAAGTATTATCAGATGGCAAAGAAAGTTTGTTTTTAGATTATTACTTTGGATATACTAAGAGCATAAATTCTAAAAGCGGCAAGGAGGTTGTTAGGGTTGATAGGCGGCGAGAATATTTATCACTCTACTTATGGCAAGCACCCAGAACCCCGATGGAGCGACAACAAAACAAGGAAACTTTGGAGCTTGCAAAGAAAATCAGATTTGAACGAGGGCAAGAGTTATTGGAAAGCGTTGAGGGTTACAGGCTTAAGAAGAACCGAGATATTAACTTTATTGAATACTTCAATACTTACATAGACAATTACACCAAGAAAGACAAAAGGATGTTATATATTGCATTAGGCCGCTTTATTGATTTCCTCAATGCCACACCAGAATATAACAAATATGCCAAAAGAATAAAGCCTGAACAGATAACAAAAGATATGGTTGAGGCTTTTACTGAATACTTGCAAACCAGAAGCATAGGCGAGGGAGCAAAAAGTATATATGCCCGTTTCAAAAAGGTTATTCAGTATGCTATTGAACACGATGTAATGACAAAAAACCCTTGTGCAGGCATTTCAATTAAAGTTGATGACCAGCAATTGAAAAAAGAAGTATTATCACTCGAGGAAATAGAGAAACTAATAAACACACAACCCAAAGGCCAAAATCCCAACATAAGGAGGGCCTTTATACTTTGCCTCTATTGTGGTTTGAGATACTGTGATGTTAAAGATTTGACCTTTGCAAATGTGGACTATTCAAATAAGCTATTAAAGTTTGAGCAGAATAAAACAAAAGGGCACAGCGCTACAAGTGGCGTTATAATCCCCCTTAATGAGGGGTTGATTAAGTTAATAGGTGAGCCACGACAGCCTGATAATAGAGATGAGTTAATATTTCCTTTACCAAGTTATGAAATGTGTTTAAAATCATTAAAACGATGGGTTAAACAGGCGGGAATAAACAAACATATTAGTTGGCATTGTGCAAGGCATTCATTTGCAGTAAATATTTTAAATAATGGGGCTAATATAAAGACCGTTGCCAGTCTTTTGGGGCATAGCAGTTTAAAACATACAGAAAAGTACACCAGAGCAACTGACAGCCTCAAACAAGATGCAATTAACAGTTTACCAGAGCTAAAAATATAAAAACATAAAACTAAAACACAAATTTTTTAAAA
>JAKPKU010000030.1 GCA_029553545.1 Candidatus Cloacimonadota bacterium | reverse complement strand
CAGCCGGCAGCATGAAGGTACTGTGCCAGTTCAAGAACACCGTCTTTTACAAAAACACTGATAAGAGCACGTTTTTTCATAAATTTATTAAAACCTCATTTGTCAAAGAATGTGCAATTATAGCATAAAAAGGCATCAATTGCAAAGTATTAAAAGACTTCCATCAATAGCCGGTCTTGTATTATAAGTGTCAGTAAGCATAAAAGTTTCAGGTCAGGGTGATATTTGGTCTTTACTAAGGTGTTATAATGTATGACATGCATTAGGCATTATCAAAGTTGTTTAAGTAAATATGAAGTTATCATGCTTCAGCAGTATTCAGGAGTAAAATATGAATAAAATGAGTAAAGTATTTCCAGGACTTGGGACCGTAGTATTAGTACTAGTATTGAGTTCCTGTTCAAATCTGTTTAGTATTTTTGACGGCACCGGCGGTGCTAAAACTGTAGTCTTGGATCAAACCTACAGTGCAGCTTCCGTCAAGGGTATATCAATCTCTTTAGTAAGCGAAAGCCTTGATATAGTCACTCATGCTCAAACAGACTTCAGGGTTGTTATAGAATCTAATTTAACAGATGAAGATTATTATCCAATCGTTACTATTATGAATGAGACATTCAAGATTCTTGATCAGACAAAGAATATTCCAATAGGGAAAAGTTATGACTGCTCGGTAAAGATATATGTACCCGAAGGTTTTATTGCAGAAAGTACAGACAAAGGCTGGACGATCGAGAGCGTGAGCGGCTATATTGATGCCCAAAATCTTTCCGGAAAGAAAATTAATCTTACTAGTGTAAGCGGTTATGTAACTGTGTATTCAATTTCGACAGAAACACTCTCTGCAAATACAGTAAGCGGAAGTCTAACAATATCTGGAGCCGTAAAAGGATTTGATATATACAGCACAAGCGGCTCTGTATCGCTTTCACTTTCTGAAATGTTTACAACAAACTCAGCTATAAAGACTGTATCAGGTTCAATAGACGTTTCGTTACCCGAAAATGACGGATTTATACATTCTTTTGATACAGTCTCAGGTTCTGTAAAAAATAATTTCACCGGAACACAAATGAGCAGCGGGTCGGGAACTGCCACATATAAAACAGCTGCAGTGTCATTATCAACAAATAGTACATCAGGATCTGTTAAGGTAAGTAAAAAATAAAACTCCATCCCTCTATTTCTGCCGGCTAAGGGAGCTTAAAGCTTTGCTTAAAGCTCTGTCCCCGGACTTTGCATAAGCATGGAGCTTAAAGCTCTGTCCCCGAACTTTGCATAAGCATGTAGCTTAAAGCTCTGCTTAAAGCTCTGTCCCCCAATCAGCCTAAACTTGCAAGTTTCTGCTGCAGTTCAACAACCTTACCGTGGAGATAATGCTCCACGGTATTTTTTTCAATGATTCCGCAGACACAGCCTCTTTCATTAATCACCGGCAGCGCATCAGCATCTTTTTCAGTAAAGATTTTTAATACATCATCCAGGTACATGTCGGGAGAAATTGAAGTTGAGCATGGTTCCATAATATCATAGGCTACAAGTGCATCTGATATTTCTGCTATCTGCAGAGATTCTTTTAGGTGTTCTATGGTGATTAATCCCGCTAAACCATTATTCTTATCTTGTACTACATAATTCAAATTATAGTTTTTACTAAAGGAGTCAAGAATATCAGTCAGGCGGGTAGTTTCGCTGACAATCGCCGTTGATGTTGTTGAGCAAATCAGTTCACCTGCAACACTAACTTCCTTTACACAACAGGACTTCATAATATCGGATTCGCACACATCAAGACCGCATTCTCCGGCTTTAGTCACCGCATACTTCACACTGATAGGTCCTGCAAGCTGTACTACAAAGGTGGTGGCGGTAACAATTAATACAACAGTCGGCCCTATAGTTTCTGCAAACTGCTGTCCTGCAGAAATTGATAAACCGATGGCAACGCCTGCCTGACTTAAAAGGCAAAACGGCAGATACTTTTTTACCGTTATTGGAGCCTTCGTTACAATTGAACCTAATCGTGCGCCTATAGATTTTCCTGCTGTTCTAAAAAAGAGATAGATGAGGGCTATTATGGCAACATAGGGCGTAATATTCCAAATATTCAGCTTAGCACCCACAAGAACAAAGAAAAGAACATAAATAGGGGGGGTAAATTTTTCAACAAGAGAAAAAATTCCCCGTGTCTTAACCGTTGCAAAGTTTACCATGAAAAACCCCATTGCCATTGCTGCAAGAATGGTGTCGAGTTTGAGAAGCTCGCATGTCCCGGACGAAAGGAGAATAGCACCGAGAGAAAGTGTAAGGATGCGGTCTTCATTTACCATGATATTTTTTATGACGAGACTCAGTAAAAACCCGATAAGTGAGCCGACTCCAATAGAGGCAAAAACATCATAGGCTAAAAACAGTAATTGAGTTGATATAGATCCGCCTGTGTAGCCGAGAAGTGAGGACGCAACAGAGGCTGTAACTGCATAGAGGATTAGTGCAACGGCGTCATCAAGGGCGACTATTCCGAGAACTGTGCTTGTCAGCGGTCCGCGCGTTCTATTTTCACGAAGAACGTCTGTCGTTGCAGCCGGAGCCGTAGCAGATGAAATCGCGCCCAGAACAAGACCTATAGCAAGAGAGGTTGCAATGTTTTTTGTTATGAGAAACGATATCAGCGTTACTATAATGGATACTGTAAAGAAGGGGACAATTGCCTCAAACAGAAGAATACCCGTGAATTGTTTTCCGTATTTCTTTAATACACTTGTTTTAAGCTCTCCGCCAATTAAAAACCCGATAAAAGCAAGGGCAATACTGCTTATGGGATTAAGCATGGAAATGACCGATGCACTTAAAACCTGAAAACCTGACTGACCGATCAAAATACCTATGACAATGTAGCCGACAACTTGGGGTATTTTTACTTTCTGGAAAAATTTGCCGCCTAAACTGCCGAGCAAAAGAATAATACCAAAGAGCAGGATGAGTGACGCGCCGTCGACCGCATCAAACTGCAAAAAATCCGGGAGAAACTCTGCGAAAATATTCATAATAAGCTAATTATAGTGAAGATGTAAAAAACATGCTACAGCACATAAAAAAACACAAAACAGCTCTGTCCCTCTCTTTTTCAAAATGACAATTTATGCTAGACTGCGTTACGTTGCGGATATGCAGCGGAGGTTCATTGAATGAAAGTAGTTGTCATAGGAGCCCAATTTTAATTCTTTGTTTAATAATCCTATTGCACCAACAACTCTTGAATCATAGATATAAAAAAGGTCAGGGATATGAAAATGAAGATATTTTGAAGCTAGTGATCGTTTATTCAGTTCAGTTAATTGAAAAAATAGATCAGTCAAATATTTGTGCAATTCTAGAGCATTCTTTTCATTTTTTTGTTTTATACATTTTTGAATCTTTAAATCTAGATTTGATTTTTTTAGCTTTGGAACTACCTGCTTAATATAGAAGTCATCATTGATATCATCTTCAGTTTTTTTACGTCGTTCAATTGCAGCAGCATATGATCTACCAATTAACCAAATTTTTGCTAAAATTGTATCATTGTTTTTATGATTAGGATTATCAGAACATAGCTTATATAAAATAGAATTGGCAAAGTCCCACGCATTAGGTTCTTTTGCCGTTTTTAACATAGAATTGATATTCATATAAATCTCCTCCAGTATTTTTTTAGCATTCTCAGGTCTAAGTAATTTTTTAATGAGTTACTTAATAAATTTCAATAGTAAGATAATGCTTTTTGCTTTATACCAATCACTTAACTCATTACCATCTTCATGGTTTTTGATTCTTTTCAAATATAGATTATAAGCAAGATCTTTGATATCATTATCTTTATCATGATTCCATTTCATAATTTTGTAATATGATGTATTTTGTGCACATGTATTAGCATTAAGTAATTCATCATAATCAAGTTCATTTTGTTTCATTTAAATTCTACTCCTTTAATTACTATAAAATCTTTCTATAAGGTCATCAATAGAATTATAACAATAGCTTTGAAGGACTTTCGAAGAAAGATCTATTTTGTCTTTGTGTAATCTTGTTTTAATTAATTTTGGAAAAGTTACTGCATCAGAATCATAAAATGCATAAATCTTATTAATACAGCTTTCTGTAAAACTACAATCTTTATAATCAATGAATATTGTGATATGATTCTCTTTAATAGTTTTCGGAATAAAATTATCTGGGCTCTCTCGGTTAAAAAGTTTTTGGGTAGTGCGATAAATAAAACGAATATTTTCATTATTAACAGTAATTATATTTTCCCTAATCTTATTAAGATTTTTCTTATATTCTGACAAATCAATAGAAGCTCTTTTTACGAAAATATTGTGATTTAATTTCCATTCTGCATAATACATGAGAACTTCATACCATTCAACTACCTTTATTAGTGATAATTTTTTAATATACAATTCTACATGTGTATCAAGAATTAAAACAAATGCAAGGTTAATACCTTTTACATTTTTTTGTTTATTTGGAATAATATTCAGATTTCTAATTGTTTTAACATCTATTGGAATTCCATTAATAATGAAATCAGTATGATTTTTATGTACTTTTTTTATCGGATAATCAAGACTTTTACTTATAATATATTCACCGAAGGATCCAATCAAAGAATTAGATAATGTTCTTAAAATATTTTTCAATTCATCAATTGTCATTTTCTATCCTTTGGTTCGCGAAGTGAAAAAAACTAACATTGGCTTAACCTGGAATGCGTCATTGGCGCGTGTTTTTGCGTGAACGTAGTGAACTAAGCAAAAACCGTGACATAGCATTCTCAGACAATATGAAGAGACCTCCAGTATGTTAATAATCGCGGATTAGTATCATAC
>JAKPKU010000018.1 GCA_029553545.1 Candidatus Cloacimonadota bacterium | reverse complement strand
TTCTTTTGTGAGAACAGCATTATCGAAATTTATAAAGTTTAAAACATCACTGCCAAAGATGATGCCGATTGCTAAAGACAAAACGATGAGAGGAACATTTATCTTATGAAATATATTTGCCAAAAGAATGAGAGCCAAAAGTAGTATGGATATTAATAATAACACTCATGCTCCTTTCACTAAATAATATACCTTTTCAAGTATATATATCATGTTCATATAGTCAAGCGATATTTTGTTTTTAGTCAAAAAAATAGCTTTTTATTTCTATTTAGTTATACTATTTAAATGAGTGCATAGGGAGGTTTAAGTGGACTTAAGACGTTATCAAAGTGCTGATTTAGAAGAAGTAATGAAATTGTATCGGGACACTATTCATGCGGTTAATAAAATAGACTATACAGCAATACAAATAACAGCCTGGGTGCTACGTAATACAGATAAAATTAAGTGGGATAGGTCTCTTTTAGAAAATTACAGCATTGTTGCAGTGAAAAGTGGTATGATAGTAGGTTTTGGAGATATTAGTGCTGAAAACTATTTAGATAGATTGTATGTCCATAAGGATTTTCAGAGACAGGGTATTGCCTCCGCAATATGTGAGCAGCTTGATAAGAGGGCAGGGCAGGGTACTATCATCGTTCAAGCGTCGATAACAGCAAAAGGGTTTTTTGAAAAGAGGAATTATCATGCAATAAAAGAGCAGGAAGTGGATATTGCTGGAGTATTGCTGAGGAACTATCTTATGGAGAAGTGTTTGTAATTTTATGAGATAAAAAAAAGCTCCCTTGCGGGAGCTTTTATAACTATTTTGGTTTATTATTTAAAATCGTCAAAATCATCATCAGAGATGTCCCCGAGTGGTAATAGTTGCTCTGGGTTTACTTCATATGATTTATTCTGCTTATAACTGTGCTTATTATTTGTTAATTGTTTTTGTCCACGTCTATCAGTCATTTGAGGTTGAGTTGTATGAGAAGTACGAGTTCTCGCTGTTCTTCTGTTTAAATTGAATTGCGCAACCATATTGTTCAGTTCGGCAGCTTGGCTGTTTAATTCTTCTGCTGCAGACGCAGATTCTTCAGCATTAGCGGCATTTTGTTGAGTTACTTTATTCATTTCTTGAACAGCCGTATTAACTTGTTGTACACCTTGAGATTGTTCTTGTGAAGAAGCAGCGATTTCATTGACAATATTTTTCACTTTGCCAAAGTTATCTTTAATTTCAACAAATGATTTATTAACTTGTTCGACAATTCTTGCACCGAGCTCAGCATTTTTGGTAGATTCTTCGATCAAATCATTTGTATTTTTTGCAGCTTCAGCGCTACGTAAAGCGAGGTTTTTCACTTCTTCAGCCACGACAGCAAATCCTTTACCAGCTTCGCCAGCATGTGCTGCTTCAACAGCTGCATTGAGCGCTAAGAGATTGGTTTGGAAAGCAATCTCGTCGATAGTTTTGATGATCTTGCCAGTTTCTTGTGAGGATTTGAGTATTGAACTCATTGCATCACTCATCTTATTCATAGCAATGCCGCCCTCATCAACAGATTCAACAGCTTTGTCAGCAAGGTTTAGACCGATCTTTGAATTGTCGGTATTGTTATTGGTGAGTGAGTTGATCTCTTCCATTGAGCTGGAGATTTCTTCGAGGGCGCTTGCTTGCTCGCCAGTTGCTTCAGCTAATATTTGAGAGCCTGAGCTGATTTGAGTGGAAGCTGAACCAATCTGTTCAACAGCCATATCAACTTGTAATAAAGATTCTTCGAGATTTTGTCCTGCCAAATTGAGATCTTTGAATTAGAAAGGAAAAG